>JANLUG010000750.1:0-17897 GCA_031363335.1 Gammaproteobacteria bacterium | reverse complement strand
TCAAGCCTCCACCTCCACCGGGAATCGAAGCTCCTAGTCCCCAGATACCGAATCGACAGAGCCGAAGACCTGTTCCAATCGCGCGACAATTTCCATAGGCAAGGGCGCCGCAAGGATCGACGCGACGTTTTCTCGCAGGTGTTCGACGCTCCCGGTGCCGGTGAGGATCACGTGCGCGCCCGGTTCGTAGCGGCAGAAGCGATAGGCGGCTTCGACCAACGATTTTACTTCGTGGTGTGCAGTGACGAAGCCGAGTGGATCGGTCCGGTCGACGTGGCGCGCATCGACGGCGCCCGCTTCGATCAACGTATCGATGATCGCGCGCACGTTTTCCGGGCTCGTCAACGCGCGCCGCACCGCGAACATGATCAGCGTGCCGACATCGTGCGCCCGCGTAAGCGGGAACACGGATCGCCGCGCCGACGGATTGAGCAGATTGTGGCCGACCATGATCACGTCGAAGTGATCGTCCGGCAGCGCACGATCGAGCATCGCGTGGGAAGTGTCGTTACCGAAACGTTCGGTGATGCCGACGAAACGGATCTTGCCCGCCTCCTTCGCGCGCAGGAGTTCGGGGAGCAATTCGTCGATGCAGTGCGTGTACTGGTCGGCGAGCACGCCGTGCAAATGAAAGACGTCGACGTAGTCGGTGCCCAGGCGCTCGAGGCTCAGTTCGAGGCTCTCGCGCAGATCTTTGGCGCCAAGCATTCCGGATGCGCCGACCGGTAGCGCCTTCGTCGACAGCACCACACGATCGCGGCGACCGCGAATGGCTTTGCCCACCGCCGCTTCGGTGCCGTAGGCACGCGCGGTGTCGAAGAAGTTGATGCCGAGGTCGAGCGCCGCCTGCACGACGCGCGTCGCATGCGCCTCGTCGCGTCCGGTCGCCATGCCGAGCCGGCTGTGGCCGCCGCAACCGAGACCGGCGACGGTGACATCGAGCCCGGTGCGACCGAGCGTGATCGTCTGCATGAACGCTGCTTCCTGCCGAATTGGGCCACGACATTAACCAGCCGCAAGCACGCGTTCAATTGCGCCGCACGCTTGTTATGCTCGGACCCGTTCAGCGCACGGAGACATGCATGAAGATCGGCCTCTATCTGGTACTCACCGACGCATCGATGCCGGTCACGGATCTCGCGCGCGCAATCGAAGAGCGCGGCTTCGATTCGATCTGGGTGCCCGAGCATTCGCACATTCCGACGACCGGCTCCACGCCATACCCGGGACGCGGTCCGGTCACACGCGATTTCGCGCGCACGCTCGATCCGTTCGTGGCGCTGACGGCGGCGGCGAGCGTGACGACCCGCATCAGGCTCGGCACCGGCATCTGCCTGCTGATTCAGCGCGACACGATCCATACCGCGAAGACGGTGGCAACGCTCGACCATCTGTCGGGTGGTCGCGTCTTGTTCGGTGTCGGCGGCGGTTGGAACAAACCGGAGATGGAGAATCACGGCTGCGTCTATGCGACGCGGTTCCAGCGCCTCGAAGAACAACTCCAGGCGCTGAAAGCGATCTGGACCGAGGACGAAGCGGAATTTCACGGCGAGCACGTGAACTTCGATCCGATGTGGTGCTGGCCGAAGCCGACGTCGCATCCGCATCCGCCGATCTACATCGGCGGCGAAACCGACCACACGTTGAAGCGCATCGTGAAGTATGGCGACGGCTGGTTGCCGCGCGTGCGCGACCCCGAGATGGTGCTGGCCGGTATCGGAAGATTGCGCGCCTTCGCGCGCGCGGCTGGCCGCAATGAGAACAGCATCGGGATCAGCGCATTCGGCCTGGCGGCCAAAGCCGAGGCGATCCAGCCGTTTCGCGATGCGGGAGTCGATCGCGCGATCCTCGCCATCGCACCCGGCGCACCAGACGACATGCTGCGCCGTCTCGATCGCTACGCCGAACTCGTCAGGTGAGCACCGAACAAGTCAAAAGGCGGTGCCAGGCACCGTAACAAATCTACAAGCCTTGTCACGCGCGAGGGTAGATCCTTGCCGTGACTGCGTGGATCATTGTCCGCTGGTGAGGGGAAATGCTGATGCTCGACCGGCTGCGCGCCCGCGACGAGTGGAAATTCTTCGGCGTTCTGCCGAAAGCGGATCACCCGCTCGCTGTCACGTGGTGGGCTTTGCTGCTGCTTCGCGGCGTTTTGCCCGCGCTGTTCGCCATCGCGATGGGCGTGCTGATCAGCGCGGTTCAGCGCGGCGAGGTGCTCACCACGCCGCTTTCGATCGTCGGCGTCGTCTTCGTGCTGCTGCAGGTGACGTCGCCGCTGCACCAGGCGATCGGCAAGAATCTCGGCAGCCGCACGGCGGCGTGGCTCTACGACGAATTGACATCGGCCTGCGTGCGACCGCCCGGCATGGGCCATCTCGAGGATCCACGTCTCACCACCGACCTCGCTGTGGCGCGCGACTTCGATCTGGGTATCAGCGGCCCACCGCTGTCCATCTCGATGGACTTCATCGGCTCAGGACTCGTCGAATTCATCGCCGGGCTCGCGGCCGCAATACTGCTCGCTGCGTACGCGTGGTGGGCGCCGTTGCTGTTGGCCGGTGCGTGGTTCGCAACACAATGGCTGTTGCGCGAAAGTGCCGTATGGCGCGACCGCAACACCGACGAGGTTCGTGAGGCGCAGCGGCACGCCGACTATGCGTACCGGCTCGCCGTCGATCCGCCTGCCGCGAAAGAGCTGCGCTTGTTCGGCTTGTCAACGTGGACAGTCGAGCGATTCACCGCACAACGGCGCCGCCTGTTCGATCTGCGTTGGGAAGCGACGCGCTTGCGCGAGCGACCCGTGGTGTGGAGTCTCCTCATCGTCCTGACCGCGAACCTCGCGGTATTTGCGTCGATCGCGCTCGCCGTGAGCGCTGGCCGCATCGATCTCGGCCAGGCGGTCACATTTGCCAGCGCCGCGGTCACAACCAGCATGATCGCGTTTGGCGGATTGTCGTGGGCGCTCGACGGCGCCGCGGCGCCTGCCGGCGCGGTGTTGCGTTTGCAACTCGCGATGGATCCGGAAGGCGCGCTGACGCAAGGCACGCGACTCGCGCAGAACCTGCCGGCTCGCGAGATCCGGTTCCGCAACGTGACATTTGTATATCCCGCCGGCGGAGCACAGGTGCTCGACGGTTTCGATCTGACGATTCCGGCCGGTTCGTCGATCGCGATCGTCGGCCAGAACGGCGCGGGCAAAACGACGCTCGCGAAACTGCTGTGTCGTTTGTACGACCCGCAAGGCGGTGCGATCGAAATAGACGGTGTCGACGTGCGCAGCTTCGATCTCGACTCGTGGCGCTCGCGCGTCACCGCGGTGTTTCAGGATTTCATCCGCTTCGAGTTGCCGTTACGCGACAACGTCGCGCCGGGCGGCGCGCCTGACGACATCATCGAGGCGGCACTCGCCGATGCCGGCGCGTCGAATCTGGCGGGGCTCGATACCGTGCTCGCGCGCGGCTATGAAGGCGGTACCGATCTGTCGGGCGGCCAATGGCAGCGCGTCGCGCTGGCGCGGGCGTTGTGCGCGGTACGCCTCGGCGCCGGCGTGGTGCTGCTCGACGAACCGACCGCGCAACTCGACGTTCGCGGCGAGTCGGAGATTTTCGAGCGCGTGCTGGCCTCCACGCGGCATGCCACCACCATTCTGATTTCGCACCGATTCTCCACGGTGCGAAAGGCCGACCGAATCTGCGTTCTGGAGCAAGGCCGCGTCGTCGAACTCGGCACGCACGAAGAACTGATGGCGGCAAACGGCCGCTATCGCACGATGTTCGACCTGCAGGCGTCGCGCTTCGGTACCGACGGCGACGAACAACAGGGAGAGAAGCTCGATGTCCTCGGTTGACGATCTGCCGCCCGCTCTGCCCGCGATGTGGCGCGCGCTGAAGCGCGGCTACCAGGCAGAACCACGCCTGCTGACGATCTCATTCTCGCTGTCGCTGCTCGCCGCATTGCCCGATGCGCTGATCGCTTTGCTGTTCATGCTGTTGGCGAACGGGGTAACAGGTCACGATCAGAAACTCGTCATCGTCGCGATGCTCGGGCTCGCGACGTGCGCCGTGGCGACCTGGTTTCTGCGCGTTATCAGCGACCGCACACAGCGGCGTTTCCGCGATCGTGTGACGATCGCGCTCGAGTCGCACGTCGCACGGTTGCAGGCGTCGGTGCAGAGCATCGCGCACCACGAACGGCCGGACCTTCTCGATCGTCTCGCCGTATTGCGCGATCAGGTGTTCGTGCTCGATCACATGTATATGTCGCTGTTCTCGACGTGCGGCTGGATTCTGCGTCTCGGTGTGACCATCGCGCTGCTGATGTCGATTCACTGGTCGCTCGTCTTCCTCGTCGTGTTCGCGCTGCCGACCGTATTGACGTCGACGTGGCGCCCCGCCGTGGAACGCGCCGCGGAGGAACGCGGTGCCTCTGCGAATCGGTTAGCGCGACATCTATTCAATACGGCGACGACCGCCGCTCCCGGCAAAGAAGTGCGCGTCACCCGAATCGGGGAACGGCTCGTCAAACAACGGCGTGCCGCGTGGCAGCGCTGGTACGCGCCGGTGGGCGCAGCCCGTTGGAGCAGCGCGTTGTGGCATGCGATAGGTTGGGCGATTTTCGGCGCCGCTTACATCGGCGCCGTCGTGTTCGTATCGTCCGGGCTCGGCGGAACGGCCGGTCAGGTGTTGCTCGTGCTCGCGGCCGGATCGCGGCTGTCGGCCTACATCGGCGCAACGGTGGGCGAAATCGGCTTCTTGCGCGGTATCTGGATGGATGGATCGCGCCGCCTCGCGTGGCTCGAGGACTACGCCGCTTCGCTCACGGAGAACGCCGACGCGGCGGTGCCGGAGCGACTGACCCAAGGGATCCGGTTCGAACACGTGTCGTTCGTATACCCGGGCACCACGCGCAACGTACTCGACGACGTCAGTTTCGAATTGCAGCCTGGCACCGTTGTTGCGGTGGTCGGCGAGAATGGCGCCGGCAAGAGCACGCTGGTCAAACTGTTGTGTCGTCTGTATCAGCCGAATCAGGGCCGTATCCTCATCGACGGCGTCGATCTCGCACGCATCCCCGCAGACGGCTGGCGCGAACGGCTCGCCGGTGCATTTCAGGATTTCTTCCGCTTCGAATTTCAGGCGCGCCATACCGTTGGCGTTGGCGACGTGCCGCGTCTCGACGATCAGCCGGCGGTGTCGGTCGCGGTCGATCGTGCCGGTGCTGCCGACGTGGTCGAGCGGTTGATCGAAGGGCTTGCGACCCAGCTCGGCCCGACGTGGCCCGGCGGCGTCGAAGTCAGCTTCGGGCAATGGCAGAAACTGGCGCTCGCGCGCGGCTTCATGCGCGACCGGCCGTTGTTGTTGGTGCTCGACGAACCGACCGCCGCGCTCGATGCCGAGACGGAACACATGCTGTTCGAGCGCTACGCCGAGGCGGCGCGCGGCGGATTCCGCGGCGCGCGCGGCGCCACGAGTACACCGGACGGCCGCATCACGATCCTGGTATCACACCGCTTCAGCACCGTGCGGATGGCGGATCTGATCGTCGTGCTCGATGGATCGAAGCTCGTCGAGATCGGTTCGCACGAAGCATTGATGGCGAAGCGGGGCCAATACGCCGAGTTGTACGGCATACAGGCGGCGGCCTATCGCTGATATCCGCAAACTCGTCGCCGCCGACGCAGACGCGTTGGCGGCGTGCTTTCGGCGCTGTTACGGCGAGACTTATCCGAACGACGATTTCTACGACGTGGCTCGACTGACGGAACGCATCGACGCAGGCTCGCTGCGCTCGGTCGTTGCAATCGCAGACGACGGCAGCCTGGTCGGGCACACCGGGCTGACGGTCCGACATGTCGGCGCAAACGCCATCGAAGCCGGCAACACGGTGGTGGATCCGGCATGTCGCGGACAGGGGCTGCTCGCCCGCCTCGCCGCGGCGCTGAATGAACTGTGCCGCGACGCGGGCTACCTCGCCTACCTGCACTATCCGACCACCGCGCACGAGATCATGCAGAAGGCGTCCGTGCGGGGCGGCTTCGAAACCGGCCTGATGCTCGACTACATTCCCGCGGAGACCGACTACCGCGACATCGATCAGGGCGACGGCCGCATCGCGGCGACCGTGGTGTATCAACCGTTCGCGCCCGCGCCGCCGCGCACGTTGTGGATGGCGGCACAGTACGTCGAGATCGCGAAGGACCTCTATGACGCCGCAAAGCTCGACCGCACATTGCGGCTCGCCAACGGCCCGGCAACGGCGCGCGTCACGAGTTCGGCCCCGTCGTTCAGCAAGCGGCGTGGTTTACGGCACGCGCACGTAACGACGGTGGGTACGGATTTCGCATCGGTCGCCGCAGCGACGGTGTCAGGGGACGCGGCGGTAGTTCACGTCGACCTGTGTCTCGACGACCCGGGTGTCGGGCCCGCGGTGGAGACGCTGCGCGACCTGGGTTTTTTCTTCTGCGCGCTGCTGCCGGAGTTCGCCCATACGGACGTGCTGCGCATGCAGCATCTGACATCGCCCGCCGCCACGTCGTTTGCGCCGAAGCTCTCCAACGCCGGCGCCGCACGCCTGCTCGAACTGATGCGTCGCGAACACCAGGTGCCTGGCACCGGGTTTTGACTTGTTTGAATTGCGTTCACCGATCGCGTTTCAACTGCGCGGCCATCGCGCGAATCGCCGGCTGTCGGCCGGCTTCCAATCACTGCGGGCGTCCGGCTACATTGAGGCGGTTCGAGACACCGGGGGGGGTGGAGATGATCAATCCGGCGCAACGCGGTACGACTGGCGCTTTGACCCACGAGGAGCTCGCCTGCCTCGACCGCAACGGCTATGTCGTGCGCGAAAATGCATTCACGCCGACGGAAGTGGCCGACATCATCGACGCGTGCGAAGACCTTGTCGCGCGCCTCATCCATGATCGTCAGCTACGCCGCTACAAAGCCGGCAGCTACGTATTCGCGCCCGACTTCGAGCGCAACACCATGATCAAGTGGGAAGGCGATACCGACATCGTGCACGGCATCGAACCGTTCGCGCACCTCGATCCGGTACTGAAAGCGTGGGCGCTCGACGCGCGTTTCACCGAGCCGATGCAGGCATTCGTCAGCGACGCGAGTCCGAGTCTATTCACCGAAAAACTCAATCTGAAACGTCCTGGGCACGGCGGCGTGAATCCGATGCACCAGGATTATCCATACTGGCTCGACAGTGCCGACGCGCCGGCGCGGGTTGCAACGGCAATGCTGTTCCTCGACGACGCGACGCTCGAGAACGGCTGCCTGCAGGTCGCCCCCGGCAGCCATCGCTCGGGTCAATGGCGCCACCGCACCGACACCGACGCATTCGGCTCGAACGAGATCGACGAGAAGATGTACGCCGACGTCGTCATGCAGCCGCTGCCGCTGAAAGCCGGATCGATGGTGATGTTCGGCAGCTTCCTGGTGCACGCCTCCGAATCGAATCGCTCCGCGTTGCAACGCCGCGCGCTGTTGTTCAGCTACCAGCCGCACGGCCATCGCACGATGGTCGATTCGCTGAACGCGTCCGCCGAAGCACACCGTCGCGCCAAAGCAGAGCGCGCATAAACTCGAATACGGAAATATTATGGATCTATCGAATCGTGTCGCCGTAATTACCGGTGCCGCCAGCGGCATCGGCGCCGCTTGCGCCCGTGCGTTTGCGGCGAAAGGTGCGAAGGTCGTCGTCGTCGACATCAACGCGAGCGGTGCGCGCGCCGTTGCCAAGGAATCGGCGGCATGGCGATACCGTGCAACATCGCGAGCGAATCCGACGTCAACGCGTTGGTCGCACAAACCGAGCGCGAAGTCGGACCGATCGAGGTGTTCTTCAACAACGCGGGCGTTGCGACCGGCGGCCCGCCGCTGACGACCCCGATCGACGTGTGGAACGATCAGTGGCAGATCAACCTGATGAGTCACGTGTATGCGGTGCGCGCCGTACTGCCCGGCATGCTCGAACGCGGCGAGGGTTACCTGCTGCACACCGCATCGATGGCCGGCATCCTGACGACCCACGGCAACCTGACGTACGCCGTAACGAAACACGCCGTGGTCGGTCTCGCGGAATGGCTGTCAATCACGTATCACGACAAAGGTGTTCGCGTGTCGTTGCTCGCGCCTCTCGGCGTCCGCACGCCGATGCTCGGAAACGCTGGTGACACACTCGTGCGTGATGCGCTCGGTCCAATCAAGGAACCGGCCGAGGTGGCGGATATGGTAGTCGACGCGATCGGCACCGAACGCTTCCTGATCCTCACCGACCCGATCGCGCAAACATGGATGAACAAGAAGAGCGCCGATCTCGAACGCTGGCTGAACGGCATGCGCCGACTGCAGCGCGTGATGGATGGCGACGCCGCTTCGTAACCCGGACGATGCTCGTCTCAGACCGCGAGTTCGGCTCTGATCGCTCCCAGCACCCGCGCCAGGTTCGCCGGCCTTAGCGAACCGAGCCTGGCAGCACCGGCCGCGTCGATGGTTGCGAGCTTTTCGGGTCGAACAATCGACGCCACCGGCAATTGCGCACGCCGCAGATCCTGTACCGGTACGTCGCCGTGCCAACCACGGTTCTGAGCACTCGTGATCATCGCAACCCACAACAATCCATGGCGATCCTCAATGCCGCCGGTAGAGACGACCAACGCAGGTCGATACGTTCGCGTCGCGCGATCGGTGTACGGAAACGGAACCTTGACGACATCGCCCTGTTCAAAGCGTGCCATAGCCTTTCCTATCGGCGTCGGAATCCCACTCTTCGAAGCTTCGGAACGGATCGTCGCTCGCGCCCTTACCTGCCTTGGTGAGAATCACGCGATCTGCTTCGATGTGATACACGAGTTCGTCACCCTCGCGAAGCTTCAGGGCAGCTCGCACCGGCTGGGGAATCGTTGTTTGCGCTTTGCTCGAGAGCTTACTTGTGATCATGGGTCGTCATTTCATCTGGTACCCGCAATGTAAGGAACTTCCTTACCCGGATCAAGGAAGCCATGCCCTTTAGCGCCTTTGTCCTACGAATCCAACCGCATCTGGCGCACGTCGCGATCGAGCAACGCGAGCGCCGTCGGCGCAACGATCATGGCAACCGCGATCAGTGCAGTCGTCTGCGTACCGAACGCTTCGAGTGATACACCGGCCGCGATGATGCCGAGCGGTGCGAGCGCAAACGAGCCAAGCGCATCGTAGGCGCCGACGCGCGACAGCATGTTCGGCGGGATCTTTCGTTGCAGCGTCGTGCTCCACAGCACGCCGAACACCTGACCGCACACGCCATGCATGAACGTGCCCACCGCGATCGCCCACACGATCGTGGTCGTTGCGAGCAACAATGCCGGCGCCGCGTACGCGAACACGCACATTGTCGCGACGCGCATCGGCCGCACAACATTGAGCCGCATCGCCAGAAATCCGCCGCACAGCGTGCCCACGCCGAACGCCGCACTGATGAATCCCCAATCCGCCGAACCACCCATCGATTGCATCGCGACAGTCGGTCCGATCAATGCATACACGCTCTGCGCCGCCGCCACGACCAGTGAGAACTGCAGCACGATCACCCATAGCCAGCGATGCGAGACGAATTCGACCCAGCCGGATTTCAGATCGTCCAACATCGTCGACGTGCGGACCGTCGTCGCCGGCGCCACCGCGATACGCGCAACCAGCGCCGCCGCGATGCCGAAACCCGCGGCGTCGACGGCGATCGTCGGGCCGCTGCCGAACAATGCCACCGATACACCCGCAAACGCCGCGCCGAGCGCGAACGCGCCGCTGCGCGCGGTGCCGAGCAATGCGTTCGCCGCCAGCAGTTTCTCGGGTTTGACGACCTGCGGGACGAAACCGATCAACGCGGGCTGATGGAACGCCAGCGCAATGCCGTTGCAGACCATCAACGTCATCAACAACGGCACATACGCATGGCCGGTGACGAACGCAATCGCCATCGCCGCCTGGCTGCTCATCGCCAGCAGATCCGCCCCCACCATGACGCGGCGTCGCGAAACCCGATCGGCGACGACGCCGCCGAACAGCAGCACTGCGACCTGCGCCCCGGTCTGACTCGCAATCACCAAGCCGGTATCGCGCGCCGAACCGGTGACCTGCAACACGCCGAACGCCATCGCGATCGGCGCCATCGAGGTTCCGAACCAGGCGACCAGATGGGCGCTGAACAGTTTTGCGAAGTCGCGCTGACGGAGCAGTTCCGCTGCGTCGCTAAATTGCGGACGACTCACTATGGGTTCCGGCCGCCCGAGGCAAACCCCCGGACGGCTCGACAGCGGTAGTGCTACTTCATCAACCCTTCGGCACGCAGCGCTTCCTGAACCTTCGGCCGCGCGGCGATCCGCGCCGAATAGGCCGCCAGGTTCGGATGCGCCTTCAGGTCCATACCGACGAAGTTCGTCCAGTTCAGAATCGTGAACGCATACGCATCGGCCACGGTGAACGTGTCGCCGAGAAGATACTGGCGCTTCGCAAGCTGTTCGTTGAGATAGCCGAGCCGCTTCGTGATGTTGGTTTTCGCCGAATCCTTCACCGAATCCGGTGTCGCCTTGTTGAACAAGGGACCGAAGTTCTTGTGCAGCTCCGTGCCGATGAACGTCAGCCACTCCTGCAGCCGATAGCGATCGATCGTGCCCGCGGCCGGTGCGAGTTTAGTCGCCGGTTTCTGATCGGCCAGATACTGAACGATGGCGGGGCCTTCGGTGAGAATGCTGCCGTCGTCGAGCCGCAACGCAGGTACGTAGCCCTTCGCGTTTACCGCCATGAAGTCTTCGCCGCTCGCGGTTTTGTGCTGACCCAGGTCGACTTTGTCGAGTTCGATCGCGATGCCTGCCTCACGCGCGACGATATGTGGCGAGAGCGAGCACGCGCCGGGTGCATAGTAGAGTTTCATATCCTGAGTCCTGTGGTTCCGTTCGAGAGACGGCAAACGTACGTCTTTCGGCCGACGCAGTCCACGGACGTACGCTTGGCCGCTCTCGAACGGGTTACACAGGCATCAGCGTCGCAACGGCACGAACGCGTCTGACAGCGATGCGAAGGCGCGGCAATAGCGGACGTGTGTTGCCGGCGTTGTCGCGCGTCACGCCGTTGAACTCGTCCAACATGAACGTGAACGCGATATCGTCGGTGCCGTAGAACTTGCGCAGGATCCCGAACAACGCGCCGCCGAACGCTCAGATCACCGGCGAGCCTGCCGACATTCCGAGATAGACGCGCCCAACCACTTCGAAGCGTGTCGTGGCCAGCGTAATGTGCTGCCGCGCCACGTTCACATCGCGCCAACAGCGTTCGATCGCGCAGTCGGTGGAACCGGCAGTGAGGCCCGCGGCGTCGTAGATCAGATCGACCGCTTGCGCGGACAGTTGCGCCGCCCATCGATTTCGGCACGAGCAGCCGGAACAGATCGGCGTTAGGCGTCTACGTCGCCGCGGCCGGCGCCGACTCTTCGTCGACTACACCAGGCGCATCCTTCGGTGCCAGCAACAGATACATGGCAGGGGTGACGATGCGCGCAATCAGCGTGGAGCTCACCAACCCGCCGATCAGCACCATCGCGAGCGGTGAGTACAGCGGTGAGTGCTCGAACACCAGCGGCGACAATCCACCAATCGCCGTCAGCGACGTCAGCAGTACCGGCAGGAAGCGCACTTCGCCCGCCCGTTCGATCGCTTCGCGCAGCGCGACGCCGCGCGCGCGCTGCTGGTTTGCGAATTCCACGAGCAGGATCGAGTTCTTGATTTCGATGCCGACGAGCGCCACGAAGCCGATCACCGCCGTGAACGACAGCGACTCACCGGCAATCGCCAACGCGATCAATCCGCCCATGATCCCGAACGGAATCACGAACGCGACAACCGCGGTGGCTGAGAACGACCGAAACTCGAGCAACAGCACGGCGAGGATGCCGAACAGCGCGACCATCGTCGCCGGCAACAAGCCGCCGAAGCTGCGCCGTTGCGCCTCTGCCTCGCCGCCGAAGCTCAACGAATAACCGGCGGGCATGCGGACGTTTGCGAGCGCTTTGGCGACATCTTTCGTCACGGCCGACGTCAGGTGGCCGAATTCCGTATACGCCCGTACCGTCACCGTGCGCTCGCGCTCGAAGCGATCGATGCGCGCGGGGCCCGACTGCAACTGCGGGTTCGCGAGTTCGGCCAGCGGTGATGCGGCGCCATCGGCATTCCATACATAAAGGCGGTCGAGATCGTCCACCGACATCACGTCGGCGCGCGGCGCGCGCAGGATCACCGGATACGAGTCACCTACCGGATCGCGAAACTGCGCCACAGACACGCCACCGATCGCTACGCGCAACGTCTGGTCGATCGATCCGGCCGGCACGCCGCGCAGACTCGCCGCCGCCTGATCGATGTTCATGTCGAGATCGACGAGGCGAGCCGCCAACGGATTCGATACGTCGCGTGTTCCGGGCGTCGCGCGAACGATCTGCTCTACATCGGCGGCGATCTCCGTCAGCGCGGCGATGTCGGGACCACGCACGCGCACCGCAATCGGCGCCTCGATCGGCGGGCCGTTCTCGAAGCGGCGCACGTTGAAGCGCGCACCGGGGTAAGTCTTCAGTTGCGCGCGTAATGCCTCGAGCGTCGCGTGCCCGGACACCGTCTCCCAATGATCGAATCGGACATAGATCGAACCGACGTTCGACTGTTGTTCCTCGGGGATCACGTTGTAGTAGATCTGCGGATTACCACGCCCGGTATTCGCAAAGCGCCATACAAAATGCGGCTCCGCGCCGATCACTCCATCGGCGAACAGCACCGCGCGGTCCGTTTCGCTGACAGCGCTCCCCTGCGGTAATTCGATGTCGACGAGGAAATACGGACTGTCGTTCTCCGGAAAAAGGCTGAAGCCGAGCCGCGGTACCAACAGCAACGTCAGTGCAAATAGCGCGAGTGCCGCGGCAACCGTCGCGCGCGGCCAACCGAGTGCGACGTGCAGCGCCGGTCGATAAATCCTGTGGATACCGCCCATGACGACATCGAGAAAGACGTTCGAGCGGCCGGCGGCCGAGCGCGGCAGCACGCGGCTGGCGAGAAACGGCACGATCGTCAGCGATACGATCAGCGACGACGCGATGGTGCACACGACCGCTACCGGCAGCGAGCGGATGAAGTCTCCCGCGCCTTCCGGCAACGACATCAACGGCACGAACGCGAGTAGCAGCGTGGCCGTGCAGCCGATGACGGCGATGTTGATTTCCGATACGCCGGCGATGGCCGCTTCGCGCGGTGCGAGACCTTCGCGCAAGCGTCGTGCGATGTTCTCCGTGACGACGATGGAATCGTCCACGAGCAGACCCAGTGCGAGCACGAACCCCGCGATCGACAGTTGATTCAGCGAATAGCCGAGGTATTGCAGCGCGACCACGCCCATCGACAGCGACAGCGGAATCGACACCATTACAACCAGCGACGCGCGATAGCCGAGCGGCAACAGCGTCAGCAGCACCAGAGCGATCGCAATCATGAAATCACGGCTGAGCGAGCCGAGCCGATGCTCGACAGTCACCGCCTGATCGAAGCCGCGCTCGAGTTTGATTTCCGGCGGCAATCGCGGCGCGAACTCGTCGACCTGCGCGCGGACGCCGTCGATCACGTCGAATACCGTGGCGCCAAGCTTGGCGCGCGCAGTGACGAACAACGCGCGCTGACCGTTGAAACGCGTGATGTGGTGGCGCTCGTCGTTCGACCACGCCACGTCGGCGACGTCGCCGACGGTGATCACCGAACCTTCGTTCGACCGCAGCACGACGCCGCGAATCTCATCGAGGCTGTCGAACGAGCCCGTTGCCTCGACATTGAATCGGCGGCCGCCGGATTCAACCGCGCCGATCGGTGCATCGAGCCCTTCACGCGTCAGCGCGTCGGCTAATGCCGTGAGCGGCAATCGATACGCGGCCAGCCGATCAAGATCGGCCGCCACGCGCACTTCTGCCGCCGGCACACCCCAGATTTCTGCGTGTTGTACGCCCGACGCGCGCTCGATCGCGTCGCGCAAGCCGCGCGCATAGCCTTCCATCTGGCGGAACGAGGCGGTCTCGCTGACCAGCGCCATCTGCACGACGTTCG
Source organism: Gammaproteobacteria bacterium (assembly GCA_031363335.1). Taxonomy (GTDB): domain Bacteria; phylum Pseudomonadota; class Gammaproteobacteria; order Pseudomonadales; family Azotimanducaceae; genus DATJGR01. The sequence continues at coordinate 3,784 of JANLUG010000750.1, read as the reverse complement.
TCTGCGCCGGATTCCGGCGATCGGCCCGCACCAGCGTGACACCGTCAGGCAGCGTCGGGCGCACGACATTGAGTTCGCGCACCACTTCGTCGTACTTCTTCTCGGGATCGGAGCCGTAAACGAACTCGACACCGATGGTCGCAACGCCGGCGCGACTGCCCGACGTGATCTGGCGCACGTCATCGAGGCCGTTCAGCGCGTTCTCGATCGGAATTGCGATCAACCGCTCGATCTGCTCCGCGTCGGCGCCTGGAAGCAGCACCACTACGCCGACGGCGGGAAAACGGGTGATCGGATCTTCCGACTTCGCGATGTTGCGCACCGCGCCGGTACCGAGCGCGATCAGCAACGCGAACATCACCAGCGTGAATTGCCAGCGATCGACGAAAAAACGGGTGATTGAATCCACGCGTCAGCCAGGTTGCGCGATACGCACCGGTTCACCGTCGCGTACGTACGCGGCGCCGGCTGCGACCACGCGTTCGCCCACGGCGAGCCCGGAAATCACGAGCACACCCTCACGCGCGATGCCGGCCGTCTGCACCGAGCGCCGCCGCGCGATGTTGTCGCTGTCGACGATGAACACGATGCCCTGGTCCGCACGACCGTCGAGCAGCGACAACGTCGGCACGATCAGCGCCAGCGCTGCTTCCGACGTTCCGGTTGCCACGATCTCGACCTCGGCAACCTGGCCGCTGCGCAGCCCAACGGGATCGTCGGGGCGTACTTCGACTTCGAACGCGCCGGTCGCATCATCGCTCTTTGCCGCAACGCGAACGACCGACGCCGGCCGCGGCGGCATGCCGGTCACGCGAACCGTGGCGGCGCTGCCGTTCGTGACGCGCGTTGCGGCGCGCGACGCCACCGCCGCACGAACCACGATGCCGTGGCTCGTTTCGCCGAGCACGAGTATCGGCGTGCCGGCGTTCACCATCTGCGCGGGCTCCGCGCTGCGGCGCAGGATCACGCCGGCGGCCGGTGCCGTCAGCAGCGTGCTTTCCTGAGCGCGTTCGAGCGCGAGGCGTGCGTCGTCTACCGCGGTCTGCGAAACGAAGCCCTTCTCGAACAGCGCCTGGTTGCGGGCGAGCAGCCGTTCGGCATTCTCACGCGCCTGCGTTGCTTCGGCCGGATTCGACCCGACGCTGGTGCGACGCATCGATGCGAGCTGTTGCCCGGCGGTAACGCTGTCACCCGCGTCGACGAGCAGCGACAGAATCACGCCGGGGGAGTTGAACGAAAGCTCGGTCTCGCGCTTGTAGCCGACCAGACCGCTCGCGCGGATCGCACCGGCGGCGGCCGAGGGCGCGACGGAGATGACCGAGACGATCGGCCGCAGATCGGGCGGCACTTCATCGTTGGGGAGGGCTTCCTGGCACCCCGACAGCAGCACCGCGACACCGGCCGAGACCAGGATCGCCACGACAACGCCGAACGCGGAATCCGCGACGGGCCACCGAAGACGCGCTGAGGGGCAAGAGCTCGAATGCATGGTCAGCCTCCTTCCGATCTCTCGACGAGTTGACACTGTCTAGATGGGTAGTTTCGTAACACTACTTGACATTGTCAAGGCGGAACATGAGGATCGTGCGCCATGTCAGCCGATCTGCGTCGCGTCGTTCTCGATGCGAGCCTCGACCTCATTGAGGAACAGGGGCTCGCGGCATTGAGCATGCGTGAAGTGGCACGCCGCGCCGGGGTCAGTCACCAGGCGCCGTATCACCATTTCGGCGATCGCGAAGGCATCCTCGCCGCCATCGCATTAGATGGCTTCACGAGGCTGCACACCGGCATGGTGAAGGCCGTTGAAAAACTCACCGATCCGATCGAGCGCCTCAACGCGGTCGGTGGCGCCTATCTCGCCTTCGCCGTCCGCTATCAGGCGCACTTCAAGATCATGTTCCGTTCGGAGCTCGTCGCCGTCGACCAATACGAAGACCTGCATCAGTGTGCCGAGACCGCCTTCAGCTTCGTCACATCGATCGTCGGCGACGTTGCCAAGCGGCGCGGCGCGAAGGACACGCTGCCGCTCGTCATCGCCGCATGGTCGTTGGCGCATGGCGCGGCGACGTTGCTGCTCGAAGGCAAGCTCGATCGGCACTACGGCACCACAGACAAGAAGCGCATGGCCGGCGCTAGAGCGGCGATTGAGGCGTTCGGGAATTTATTGGGCGGCGAGTAACGCCGGCCGCTACGCTTCAGCAGATCGCGCGGCGCCCGATAACAACTGATCGCGCAATGGCCCGATGTCGTCGCCTCGCGCAATCAGATCGGAATACCACGCGCCATCCTTCGTATCGCCGTATAGAACCGCGCCGCAGTAATCCGTTGGCGGCCTCGAGTCCGAGCAATCCCCCGCCGATCACCACCGCATTCCGGTACTGCCGTCTGCGACGTGCAATGCGACGCCCTGCGCCGAATACCACTCGCGGTTATACGTCAGGATGTCTTCGCGCTGCTTTTCGCCGGCCAGAAGCGGTGAGAGCTGCGGCGCGCACCCAAACTTCGCCGTTGGCAACCCGCGCGGGATACGTACGAAGACCGTGGTCCGGGCTCTCCAGGCAGCGGCCGGTACGAAGACCATAGTGTTGACGGTGCGCCTGCGAGACCACGTTCGGCTCACCCATGAAGTCGCCGCCGGCACCATGCGTCACCACGATCGCGTCGCTCGCCGAATCGCGTTCTTCCAGCGCAAACACTTCGTCGTCGACGGTTGATCCGAAATGAAGCGACGGGGCGAGCAGGCGCACCGCATGCGTGCGGTATAGTTCCCGCGAATCTGGAATCTCAATGGTGTAAGGGCCAACCCGTGAAGTTGCGCATCGTCGACGACTCGCTCCGGCTTCGGCTAACGCGCTCCGAAGTAGCGCTGATCGAACGCGGTCTCTCAGTCGAGTCACATACGCATTTTCCGGGTGGCGCGTTGGCGTACACACTCGAGGTCGCGGACGTGCCACGAATTTCGGCGCGTTTCAAAGCCGGACATATTCGGGTCACGTTGCCGCGCACCGCCGCCTTGCCGTGGGCAGCGGGAAACGACATATCGCTTCGCGGCGAGCAGGCGCTCGACCGCGGAGTGCTGGGCATTCTCGTGGAGAAGGATTTCACCTGCGTCGAGCCTCGCGCGGGTGAAGACCAGTCGGACCTCTATCAGAACCCGAAGGCGGCGCCGGTCAGCGCCCCTGGAACTTAGGCGCCCGCTTCTCCGCAAACGCGCGCCTGCCTTCCTTGTAGTCGTCGCTGTTGAAGCACGCATCCACTAACGGTGCGACGTCGCGCGCCGCTTCGAGGTTCGAATATCGCTCGAACGCGTTGATCGATGCTTTCGATGCGCGAATCGTCAGCGGCGCATTCGCCGCGATCGTCGCCGCATAGGCACGCACGCGCGCCTCGAGATCCTCGTCAAGCACGATGAAGTTGATCAAGCCGATACGCAGCGCTTCGTCCGATTCCAGAAAACGCGCGCTGAACAGAATGTCGCGCGCGGCTGACGGGCCAACCAGACGCGCGAGCGCGGCCGTGCCCGCATATTCATAGCCGAGCCCGAGTTTTGCGGCCGGTATGCCGAATTTCGATCCGGGTGTTGCGAACCGCACATCCGCGTTCAACGCAATCGCCAGACCGCCGCCGATGCAGAAACCCTGGATCATGGCGAAGACCGGTTTGGAGCAGTCGCGGATCGACGCGAAGGCGGCGCCATTCAGGGCTTCGTAGAGGGCGGCGGCCCCGGCATCGTGACGGGACTCGCCGAATTCGGAAATGTCGGCCCCCGCCGCGAAGGCTTCCG
>JANLUG010001038.1:0-3087 GCA_031363335.1 Gammaproteobacteria bacterium | reverse complement strand
GTCGCCGAAATAGACATTTTTGAGCGGCGACGACTGGGCGCACGGTACGCGTTCCTCGGTGCGCTCGAAACTAGCCGCAGCAGCATACGGAGCTGTCAGCACGGCAACCACAATCACCACGACCGCCAACATCAGCGCAGCGCCTCCAACAAATTACCACGGGCTTGCCGAGAGAACGGCGTGCGGTACCCCGCCACGCCCACGGCGAGTCCCAGGCCCACGAACACGACCGCATACACCACGAGGCGTCGCACGGATGGCGACAAGCGCGCCAGCAGCAACCGCGTCCCCAACCACGCCAGCATCCACGACAACAGCACGTAAAAAGCCGCGTACCCGACGAACACCGCCACGATTATTGCAACGGGTCCGCCGGTCTGTATCGAGATGGCATCTGCGGCAGGGTTGTCGGGCGCGAGCAAACGCTGCGCGACGACATAGGCCATGTAGTTACCGAGGCCGATCGCTTCGAGCAGATCGTTCAAGCGGCGCACGTTGAACTCTTTGAGCGCTTTCCGCAGACGGCGAAAGTCGAGGTCGTTGATCGACGTGTCTGCGTTTGCGAGCGATCGATTCAGCAATCGACGACCGAGCGCGATCGACTGCGACCGCTTCTGATCCTTGAGCGCCTGCCGAATCGCCGTACGCGCTTTGCCGGATACGGTGAACGTGAGCCAGTCCGGATTCGGGCGCGCGTCTTTCGCGGTGATGATCTCGACGGTCTGCCCGCTCTGCAGTTGCGAACTCAGCGGCGCGAGGTCGCGGTCGACGCGGCAGGCGACGCAACTGTTGCCGATGTCGGTGTGTACCGCGTACGCGAAATCGACCGGACAGGCACCGCGCGGTAGTTCGAAGATCTCGCCTTTGGGCGAAAACACGTAAACCTCGTCGGGGAACAGATCGATCTTCAGGCTTTCGATGAACTCGAGTGAACTGCCTGCGCGTTGTTGCAGCTCGAGCAGGTCGCGCAACCATTGACGCGCACGCGCCTGACTGCCGGCGAACGATGCTTCGTCCGCTTTGTACAGCCAGTGTCCCGAGATGCCGTTGTTCGCGACCGACTCCATCTGTCGCGTGCGGATCTGCACTTCGATCGGCACGCCGTGCATGCCGAACAGCGTCGTGTGCAACGATTGATAGCCGTTTGCCTTCGGAATCGCGATGTAATCCTTGAAGCGCCCGGCAACCGGTTTGTACAGGTTGTGGACGACGCCAAGCACGCGATAACACGCATCGACGCGATCGACGACGATGCGGAAACCGAAAACGTCCATGATTTCGTTGAACGGCTTCCGCTGCGTCTTCATCTTCTGGTAGATGGAATAGATGTGTTTTTCGCGGCCGGTGACGATCGCGTCGATGCCTTCGCGGCGCAATGCAGTCGCAAGCGAGCGGTGAATCTGTTCCATCAGCGCTTTGCGGTTCCCGCGCGAAGCTACAACGGCGCGCCGAATTCTGTCTGCGCGCAACGGATACAGCGCATTGAACGCGAGATCCTCGATCTCGATCTTCAACGTGTGAATGCCGAGGCGGTTCGCGATCGGCGCGTAAAAATCCAGCGTTTCGCGCGCAATGCGGCGGCGCTTGTCCGGGCCGAGCACACCCACCGTGCGCATGTTGTGCAACCGGTCGGCGAGCTTCACGAGTATCACGCGCAGATCTTTGGCCATTGCGATGGCCATTTTCTGGAAGTTCTCGGCCTGTGCTTCGGCGCGGGAGCGGAACATCGTCGTCAGTTTGCTGACGCCATCCACCAGCTCCGCCACTTCGCGACCGAACTTCTTACCGAGCGCGCGTTTCGCGATGCCGGTGTCTTCGATCACGTCGTGCAGCAATGCCGCCATCACGGTGGGATGGTCCATTCGCATCTCGGCAAGGATGCCGGCAACTGCGAGCGGATGAGTGATGTAAGGATGTCCGGTACGCCGGAACTGACCCTCGTGCGCTTCGCGTGCGTATTCGTATGCGGTGCGTACCAGTTCGACCTGGTCCGGCGTCAGGTAGGTCGAAAGGGTTTCGGAGAGTGACTCGATCGTGGCCGGTGCGGCGACATCATCGCCTGCGGCTTGGGCGGCTAGCTGCGACCCAAAGTACGAGTCATAGGTCGCTGCTTCCTTCATGGGAGAACGTAAACGGTATGTCAAGCCGTTCATCCTCGGATCTCGCATCTTGGGCGTCAAGCATTTCGTCGTTGATCAGCCCGTCGGCGATTTCACGCAGCGCGATGACCGTCGGTTTGTCGTTCTCTTCGGCGACCAGCGAATCGGCGCCTCGTGCGAGTTGTCTCGCGCGGCGGGTCGCAACCATGACCAGCGAGAAACGGTTGTCGACATGATCGAGGCAGTCTTCGACGGTGATTCGGGCCATCAGAGGGATCCAAGGTCGCGGGGCGGCGGAGTTTACTGGATCGGTTTGCCGTGTGACAAGAGATCGTCGAGCAACTGCTGGCGACGTCGGACCTGTCGAGGGGCGCGAAGACGCTCGGACCGGATGATGGCCTTGAGGTCGGCGACGGCATCGTCAAACCGGTCGTTGACCACCAGATAGTCGTATTCCTTGTGATGGGACATCTCGACCACGGCTTCGGCGGTCCGCTTGCGGATCGCTTCGTCGTTGTCTTGACCCCTGCGTTGCAACCGTTCACTCAACGCCTGGTGCGATGGCGGCAGAATGAACAGTGAGACGGCGCTCGGGAACGAACGTCTGATCTGTTGCGCGCCCTGCCAGTCGATCTCGAGCAGCACATCACGACCCGCAGCGAGCTCGCGTTCGACGGTATCGCGCGACGTGCCGTAGGCATTTCCGAATACCGTGGCGTGCTCGAGTAACGCACCGGCCATTGCCATCGCGTCGAATTGCGCGCGATCGATGAAAAAGTAGTTCTCGCCTTCCCGCTCGTTGCCTCGGCGGGCCCGCGTGGTATGCGATACGGACACGGTGATGTTGTCGTCACCCAACACCAACGCGTTGACGAGGCTGGTTTTTCCGGCACCTGAAGGCGCCGACACCACCAGCAGAAGGCCGGGTTCGACGTCTCGGGCGGTCATTCGATGTTCTGGGCCTGTTCGCGGATCTGCTCGATGATGA
>JANLUG010000717.1:0-5471 GCA_031363335.1 Gammaproteobacteria bacterium | reverse complement strand
ATGAACGGCACGACGCGCAGCAGATCGATGCGTTCGTCGCCGTCCACGAAACTGTCGTTCACGAACCAGCGCCGCAGAGCCTCCATCACGTATCCAGATCGACTTATGGCGGGCGACTATCGCAACGGTCTCGTGATGCGCCTGTGAAATGTGCAGAGGAACTTCCTCACGGTTCCTTCACATGCGCGAAGATCGTGTACAGGAGGCCTGCGCCGTAAATTGCGAGCGGTGGCGCGCCGGCTGGCATTTGCCGTCGCGAAACAATATGAATGCCCAGCCGAGCATGCCGAGCAGGCGCAGATAGAGGATCTGACCCTCAGCCTTGCCGAGGTGACCTCGTGCATGTCGTTCCAGGTCTTGGTCGTCGATGGTCACGCGGTCATCCCGATTCTTCGTCGGAAACTTGGAACATGGCCCGATGCTCCGAGACGCCACAAGCGGTATCGTCCACTCCTAAAGCAACCTCAGATCCAGATCGCGACCGATCATGTGAAAGGCTGCTTGGCGCGTCTCGCCGGAATCGAGCCGCCGAAGTGGGCGGACGACGAATCGACGCTCGACGAATTGCGCGCGCGCATTCGAAAGGCCATTGAGTACGCGCAATCGATCCCACCGGCGAAGGTCGACGGCTCAGAGGCGCGTGAAATCGAGTTACCTGTCGGGCCGGGCCGCACCATGAAGTTTCCCGGCGAAACGTTCTTGAAGAGCTTCTCGCTGCCGAACTTCTTCTTCCACACGACGATGATGTACGCGTTGCTGCGGCAGGGCGGCGTCGATCTCGGAAAGATGGACTACCTCGGCGCGCCGTGACCACAGTTCATAAGATGTACCCATCGCCGGACGCCCGCACCGTGATGTCGCCGATCGATACGCCCCAAGGCTGATTGATCGCATAGACGATCTGATCGGCGAGGAATTGCGGCTCCAGCGCGTAGTACTCGATGTGATTCGAATCCGAGAACTCGGGCGGCAGTTCCCCGGCCGCATGCGCCTGCATCGTCTGCAGATAGCGCGGCGCGTTGTGTCCGAGGATGCCGACGATTGCTGCCTGGTTGACGATTCCGCTGCCAAGCCCGGTGCCTGGTACACCGGTAGGCTTGACGATGGTCACTTTGATTTTGCCTTGCGATTCCATGCGCAACGATTCAGATAGAAAGTTCACCGCGGCTTTTGTTGCACCGTAAACGCCGGCGCCCACCACCGGAAAATTTCCGTAGATCGACGATAGATTGACGATGTGCCCGCGTCCCTGCGCAATCATTGCGTCGTGCACGGCTAGGATGCCGTTCAACACACCCTTGATGTTGATGTCTATGCAGCGGTTCCATGCAGGCGGTCGCCTGCGCGTGATCGGCGTAGAACGCGAGCGGCATGATGCCGGCATTGTTGACGAGTACGTCGATGCGGCCAAAGCGCTCCATCGCGCGACGCGCGAGAGCGTTCATCTGATCGAGCTGCGTCACGTCCGTAACGACACCTTCCGCGGCGCCACCCGCGCCGACGATGTTCGCCGTCACTGCGTCGAGTTGCGCGGCATTGATATCCGCGCACACGAGTTTGCCGCCGAGCACCGCAGCCTTTTCGCTGACGAGGCGACCAAAGCCGCTGGCGGCGCCCGTGACGATGATGACTTTGTCTTTGACATAGTTCGGCATGAATCGGATTCTCCTGTGTGACTTGCCCGCGAACCGGCCGAACCTATACCGTCAGGTGTCGACACAGTTGCATCGTAGATCCTCGCTCATGCCTGCAGCCACACCCGCCACGCCTGGAACCGCGGATCCCACGATCCGCACGCTGTTGCTGTGCGACCTGGTGGCGAGCACGCAACTCATCGAGCGCGTCGGCGATACGACCGCCGCGGATCTGTTGGCGCGTCACGACCGCTTCGCGCGTGACCTGTTGGCCACGTTCAACGGCAGCGAGATCGACAAGAGCGACGGCTTCCTCCTGCTGTTCGAGCGGCCGATCGAAGCGGTCCGCTTCGCGCTCGCCTATCGAGCCGGTTTGCGCGAACTCGGCGCCGAGTTCGATTCGACGATCGTCTCGCGGGTCGGCATTCACCTCGGTGAAGTCGTGCTGCGCCGGAACGCGGCGGCGGATGTTGCGCGCGGCGCGAAGCCGGTGGAAGTGGAGGGACTTGCCAAGGCGATTGCAGCGAGAGTCATGTCCCTTGCCGGCGACGGCCGCGTCTTACTGACGCGTGTGGCTTACGACTTCGCACGCTGCGCCGCGGTAGGGTCGCCGAGCGAAGCGCAGTTGCGTTGGGCCGAGCATGGCCGCTATCGGCTCGCCGGCGTCGAAGACGCTATCGAGATATGCGAGGTGGCAGAGGCAGGGGAGGTCGCGCTCTTGCCCCCAACCAACTCAGAAAAGGTGCAACGCGCAGACGATGAACGCGTGCCTGGTGCAGCGCACGCGCTGCAGAAAGACGACCCGAAAGAGGCCGCGGAACCGTTACTCGCGGTGCTCGCCTTCGACAACCTGTCGAACGATCCTGAGATGCAGTTTTTCTCGGACGGCGTCAGCGAGGAGATCATTCAGCGCCTGTCGCGTGGTGCGCGGCTGAAGGTGATCGGCCGCGCGTCGAGTTTTCAGTTTCGCGGCGATCGCAAGGCGGATGCAGCGCAGAGCCTCAACTGCTCTCACGTCCTCGACGGATCCATCCGTCGTGCCGCGAAGCGCGTCCGCATCAGCGCGCATCTGGTGGAAGCATCGTCACGCACGACGTTGTGGTCGGATCGCTACGACCGCGGCCTGGAGGACATCTTCGCGGTGCAGGACGAAATATCCGAGAGCATCGCCGGCGCGCTCCACCACACGTTTTCCGGCGTCTCGACGAAGGCCGTCGATCCGGCTGTTTACGACCTCTATCTTCGCGCCAGCCCCAAGTCGTTCGCGCCGGCGGAGCTGCGCACCAGCGTCGAGCTGTTAGAGGTGGCCACCCAACGCGCACCGCATTTCGTCGAGGCCTGGGGCCGGCTTGCATACCTGCGCGCTTTTTGGGGCTTCTATCAACCCTTTACCGACCGCTCCGTCAACGCCGCGCGCGTCACGCATGCGGCGTCGCGCGCGTTGGCGCTCGATCCGCAAAGCACCGATGCAATCGCGGCGCTGCTCTTCGTAATTCCTCCGTTCGGGCGCTTCATCGAGGCCGATGCGACGCTGGAACGGTTGCGGCGGGCGCCGGGGACGGGTGACGGACGTCGCTACATCGGCTGGTACCTCCGCACCATGGGCAGGATTCGCGAGAGTCTCGAGGAGACCGAACGCGAATACCGCTTGGACGCATTTGATCCGATGTCCGCGAACACCGTCGCGCTGGCGCGAATGGCGGCCGGTCGTGTCGCCGAAGCGGTGCCGGTCTACGAAGACCTCGTCGCACGCGTGCCCGACATGAGCTTCCCGGTGTCGAGCCTGCTGCGGGCTTATGCCTTCCTGCAGGACTGGGCGGCGGTCGACCGCCTGCTGGCGCTGGCCGCGAAGCGTGGCTTGCGTGAATTCCAGGACACCCTGCCGTTCGTCCGTGCCAAACGCGATCCCACGCCGCAGAACGTCGGCAGTTGGCGGAGCGCGCTTGAAGCGCACATCGACAAGACCGGATGGGTCGACGTCGCGCGCCTGGTGTATGCCGCTCATCTGGGGCTTGTCGAGGAAGCGTACCGGGCCGCCGAGACTGCTCACCTGGGACCGGTTGGAACCGACGACGACATCATGGGTCCTGACGGCTACCGCACGTCGCTGTTGTTCCAGGCCGGCATGCCGGAGTTGCGCAACGACCCGCGCTTTGCGCGGCTGTGCGCACGTCTGGGGCTGGTCGAGTTCTGGATGGCGACGGACAAATGGCCCGATTGTGCCGACCAAGTCCCGTACGATTTCAAAGCGGAGTGCGCGAAGGCGCAGTCGGTTCCGAAGGAAGACTTCGGGCCGTCACAATAGTTTCAGCAATCCGTCCAGATAACGCTCGGCCCATCCCTGAAACGATTTGCCTTCGCTCCACGCCGCGCGTGCATCGGGCCGCGTAAAGAACGCCCAGATCTTCATGCGGTCATTGACGATGTACAGCGGCAGCATTGCTTCGATGCGCGCAGCGGCTGCGACGTGTCGAAGATAACTGTCGATGAACACCGCGGCTAGTTCGGGCTCCGTATCGAGATAGCTGCACGCCTGACGCGCAATGTCGATTGCGCCGTCGCCGAACCGCGACTCATGAAGATCGAACAGGCCGCTGACGCGCCAACCGTCGCCACTCTGCATGACCGTCAGGTTGTTGAGTTTGTAGTCGCCGTGCACGAACGTGATGGGTCGCGGTCCTTTGGCTTCGAGAGCGCGCGCTACCGCCGCCTCGATCCAGACCTGGTCATCGTCGGTCATCGCGCCGTGAAGTACAGCCATCTTCACGATGGCGCGTGTCTCGTCGATCACGTGCTGAGTGTCGCCGAGCGCGTACGGCTCCAGCGAGATGGACGTGATGCCGAAATCGCCGGCGAATGGCCCGGTGAGCCGTTGCATTTCCGCCAGCGTCTCGCCAAGCGCCACCGCGACATCGCGCCGGTGTTCCGGCGGCAGCGCCTTGCGAATACTGCGCTCGTCGAAGCACACGCCGGGCATCCGCGGCATCACGAGATATGGCCACCCGAGAATGTCGCTCGATTCATCGTGCAGCATCGGCCACGGCACCGGTGCATTCGTTCGCTCGTGCAGCTGCGACGCGAAGAACCGCTCCTTCGTGAACTGCCAGCGATCCTCCTGCCGCCAGCTGGTTTCGTTTGGTCCCTTCACCCAGTGCGGTGCGCCGCGCAGCACGAACTCGCCGGTCGTCGTGGTGACGAATACGTTCTGCCCGAACAGCCCGCTGGTGGTCGGGGCCGCTTTCAAGAAGCGCCCGAGGTTCAGCCGCGCCGCGACTGCTTCAAATTGCAGGTCGTTGATCGCCCCGAGCCGCTCTGAGTAGACGATTGAATTCTCCATGCGCGGAAGGATGAACTCACGAGGACCGATCTGGAATAAGACCAGTTGATGGTGAGGCTCGACGGTCCGATCCCGATTCCAACGAATCTGCATCCGCCGAAGTGCATACTTTGGCGCGTCGGAATTCTCCGACGAATCGGGAGGGAAGCGATGAAGACTGTTATTGCATTGATTGGGGTAACGCTCTGTTTTGCGATGGCGAACGCGAGTGGGGAGGAAGGCAAGTCGTATACGGAGGGTCAGGTCACCGAGTTGTCGTACATCAAGATCAAGCCCGGAAAATTCGATGACTACATGAAATACCTCAGTACGACGTACAAGACGATCATGGATGCGAACAAGAAGGCCGGACTGATCACGGGGTACGGCGTCTACTCCGCCCAGCCTCGATCACCGCAGGAACCCGACCTCATTCTGAGCGTGGTCTATACAAACATGGCGGCGTTGGACAAGACCGCTGAGACGGAGGCGATTTCAGAAAAGATCGTCGGAACTGCAGC
>JANLUG010001033.1:0-2178 GCA_031363335.1 Gammaproteobacteria bacterium | reverse complement strand
GCAGATCAGCGACAGCCGGCTGGTGCGCCGCATCGCGCGACTCGTGCGAACGCAGTTCAAAAAGCAGCGCACCGCCCTGCTCGGACCCGACCTATCGCACCGTCGCACGCTGATCGATCAACTCGTCGGCAGTCGTCATGTGCGCGCCGCAATCGCGGCCGAAGCGGCGAAGGGAAAAACATCGGACGTGCGTTTGACGTATCGCGCGCGCCGCTACGCGCGGGCGATGGTTTCCGACATGTCGTACATCACGATCCGTCTGCTGCAGCGATTGTTGACGTGGTTCTGGAGTCGCATTTACGACGGCATCGATGCGCGCGGTGTCGAACGCGTGAAGCTCTTGGCCGAAACCGCGACGCTGGTGTATGTGCCCTGTCATCGCAGCCACGTCGACTACCTGGTGCTGTCGTATCTGCTATACAGCCAGGGCTTGATGATTCCGCACGTCGCGGCCGGCGATAACCTCGACATGCCACTGGTCGGACCGTTGCTGCGGCGCGGCGGCGCGTTCTTCATGCGGCGCAGTTTCGCCGACGACCGACTCTATTCGGCCGTCTTCTCGGAGTACGTCTATCAACTGTTCCGTCGCGGCTCACCGTCGGAGTATTTCATCGAAGGCGGACGTTCGCGCACGGGTCGATTGTTACCGCCACGCACCGGCCTGCTGAATATGACGATCGCGACGCACGTGCGCGGCGTACCGCGCCCGATCGTCTTCGTGCCCGTGAACATCGGATACGAAAAGCTCATCGAGGCGTCGAGCTACCTCGACGAACTTCGCGGCGGCACCAAAGAAAGCGAGTCGATCCTGGACGTGTTCCGAAGCTTGCGGCTGATCCGCCAGGTATTCGGCCGCGTTCACGTCAGCTTCGGCAACGCGCTGCCCCTCACGGACTTTCTCGCGAACACCGAGGCGACCGGATCGTCGGTTGCCCGCGAACTCGGCGTCGAATTGCTGAATCGCATCAATGCGTGCGCCAACGTCAACCCGATCAACCTCATTGCGCTTGTGACGTTGAGCATGCCGAAGCAGACGATCGATGAATCGTTGCTGGTCGAACAACTCGACTGCCTCGCCAATCTGCTGCGCGCCAATACACCGTTCTCCGACGTCTCGGTAACGGATATGTCAGGCGGGCAGATGGTCGAGCACGCCGAGAAACTCGGCATGGTCGTCCGGGAATCGCATCCGTTCGGCGACGTGCTCGGCCACGACGCAGTGCGCTCGGTGCTGATGACGTGGTATCGCAATAATGCCTGCCACGCATTCGCGCTGCCGTCGTTGATCGCGTGTCTGCTCGTGAACCGTCGCAGGCGCATTCGCCTCAAACAGCTGATGCAGATGGTCACCGCGGTGTATCCGTACCTGCAAAGCGAGTTGTATCTCGACTCGCAGGATCTCGACGTGGACGTCAGTCATTGGCTCGACCACCTCAGCGCGCAGGGGCTCATCCAACGGTCCGCCGACGAAGTCGGTCCGCCGCCTGCGGAATCGAGCGAGAGCTACCGACTGACGCTGCTCGCGCAGATCGTGATGCAGATGCTCGAACGATTCTTCATTGCGGTCGGGCTGCTCCAACAGGCGGGGCAGAATCGCATCGATCGACGCACATTGGAGAAAGACTGCATCACGCTGGCGCGGCGGATGTCGCGCCTCTACGGCCTGAACGCACCGGAGTTCTTCGACGCGCGCTTGTTTCACAACTTCGTCGACACGCTGATCGCCCGCGGCGCGGTTCGCGCCGATACGAACGGATTGCTCGGCTACGACGACGTGATCGGCGAAGTCACGCGCGCGTCGAGCGTCGTGTTACCCGCCGAGTTTCGTTTGGCGGTGCTGCGCGCTCAACCGCAGCGCGAACCATCCGTTCAGGCGGTGTCCGCCGACGCGGTTCCTTTGTAGACATCGAATCGAACGCTGCGACCCAGGATCTGCCAGTCCGGTTTGCCGATCGACGCATCGTGCCGACGCCGCTTCACGACTACGCGATGTCGCGCGCGCGGTATCGACTGCGCGATCACCTCGCCCAGATCGTCGTCGGCCGCACCCACCAGATGGCTCAACACCTGCGCCGATTTGCGCGGCAGCGCGCGCTTGTCGCGGGCAGGAAACATCGGATCGAGATACACCGCGTCGAAGTAGCGCTCCTCCAACAGCACATGGCGCACATCGCCGGT
>JANLUG010000669.1:0-6717 GCA_031363335.1 Gammaproteobacteria bacterium | reverse complement strand
CTGCCAGATCTCGGTGCAGCGCGCGTCGTGAATGACCTTGCCGTTCGCACCGAAGTCCGCTCGAAAATCCAACGCGTAGATGACCCACGCCGCATCGCCCGACACCGTGATGCGTTCTTCACGCACCGTGCACTCGGCGCGCCCACCCGCCGACAGATTGCGCAGCATGTCCCAGAGGGTGCAGATGTGATCGACGCCGACGTAGTTGCTCTGGTTTAGATTGAACCAGCTGAGCGCGTCCTTCCCCGGCGCCATGTGCGCGCGTAAGAACGCTACATCGCCCACGCGATTGGCCTCGATGAAGTCGGCGTGCAGCTTGCGGATGCGGATCTCATCGTCGTTCATGACGTACCTCCAACTTCGTTCCTTCAGCCCGACGATAAAGGATCATCCATGCAACGACTATTGATGCTTCTCGCAACCGACACACCGGCCGCACTCGAGGGCGAGCTGCGCGCCCATGAGTCCGCCCTGGCGCGCATCGCCGCGTCGGCGGGCGCTCAGCTGCGACTCGCCGTACAACTCGAAGGAGACCCGATATCGGCCGAGGCGGCACGCGGTACCCGCGTCATCATGCAACCGCGCGGCCTTGTCGAGCTGACAGTCGAAGGCGATGACCCCGAACCCATGCTCAGCGTTGTCCGAGAGATCGCGACTGAACTGCGAAACACAGTCGATTGGCCCGCATCGGCCGTCTCTGTCGGCGCCGTCAACCGGGTGCTACCCACCGCATCGGACGTGATCCTGCTGACACTTGCCGCGAGCCGGTTGCCGTCGATCGACCGTGCGACGTTTGCAAAATACTGGCTGGAAACACACGCGACGCTGGCAATGTCGATGCTCAGCGGCGAGCAGAAAGCGAAGCTGGGCTACCAGCAGGTCTACATGCCCGTCAGAGACTGATCGGCTACGAGCGCCGCAACCTGTTTGGTGATGATCTTCGCCATGCCCGGGTGGGTGAGTATCCAGAACTTCTCCGCGCGTATGGCGTCCAGCACCAGATGGCCGACCTCGTTCGGATCCATGCCCTGCTCTTCGAGCATCTTCTGAATGCCTGACGCTGCTTTGCCCGCGCCCGCGCTATCCGCCGCCGGCTTTGCGCGTCCCGGACGATACGCCACTGAATGCCGGCTGATGTTCGTGTTGATCGGACCTGGGCACAGCACCGAGGCAGTGACGGGACTCTTGCGGCCGTGGAGATCCCGCGCGAGCGTGGCCATCAGCGCGACAACGCCATGCTTCGCAACGTTGTATGCGCCCATGAAACCGCCCGCGAACAAGCCCGCCATCGACGATGTCGAATTGATGTGGCCTTCGCCCTGCGCCTCCATGATGGGCAGAAAGACTTCCACGCCGTAGATAGGGCCGTACAGATCGACGTCCAGAATCCAGCGCCAATCGCTCAACTTCATCGGAAAGGTTGCAGTCGGAATACCGATACCGGCGTTGTTGCACAACACGTGCACGCCGCCGAACGTATCCGTCGCGAGCTTCGCGAGTCCCTGTACCTGCTCGTGCACCGAGACATCACAGCGCTGGCCCACGGCCTCGATTCCGCCAGACCGAAACTCCGCCACTGCGGCATCGCGCGCGGCATCGTCCAGGTCCGCCAGCACCAGCTTCATTCCGGCGCCGGCAAACGCGCGCGCCATACCGAGGCCAATACCGCTGGCGCCGCCGGTGATGACAGCCACTTTTCCGGTCAGGTTCTGCATGGTGTGCGTGCTCCGAAGTGATGGTGATGTTTGGGGCAGAGTAGAACTGTAGGGCGCATCAGGGAACCAGCTCCGCACACGACCGCGCCCAAATCAGCGACCTTGCAGATACGATTTCAGCGGGCTACGGTCGCGCGTGACTGCATTTCGACACCATCGTCTCAAGCGAGCTAAGTGTCTCATGCTTGTAGAGGAACCTCGTGCGCGCACCAATGCCCTTCAAGATCCGCTTGCTCGTCGGCACCGCTCGTGTGCTCATGAAGGTCGGGCTCATGCCCCAGCCTGCGAAGGAAATTGCGAAGCCGCACGCGCAGCGCCTGCAGCGCAAAGCGCTCAGCGTAGCCTGCGGTCCGGGCGATCAGACGATCCGTACCTGGGACCTCATAGTCGAAGGCCGCGGCGGCCCCATTCCCGTTCGCGTGTACGCGCGCCCGGACCTCGAGCCGGGTGCTCCCGGATATCTCTTCATCCACGGTGGCGGCTTCATCGATGCCGGTTTGGACTTCACCGACTACGTGCAGCGCGGCCTTGCGGCCCGCACCGGCTGTGTTGTGGTCGGCCTCTCTTATCGACTCGCACCGGAGCACCCGTTCCCGGCGGGGCTCGAGGATTGCGTGGACGTGCTGCGCTGGATGGCCGAGACCCAGCCGCAAGGCATGGACGGCGAACGCCTCGCTGTCGGCGGCGAGAGCGCCGGCGCCAACCTCGCCGCTGCACTGAGCATCTGGGCGCGTGACAACAACGGGCCGCGGATCTCCCACCAGACGATCGTCTATCCGTTCACCGACACGACGCTGAGTTCCCCGGACTGGGATAGCGGCCTCATGCCCGGGGTCAATCGTTCCGCCGGCGAGTTCATGGTCAGGGTCTACGCCGGCGAGAAGAACGCCACGAATCCGCTCGTCAGCATCCTGCACGCCGATCACCGCGGGCTGCCGCCTGCTCTCGTGGTCTCCTGCGAGTACGACATGCTGCGCACCGACAGCATCAAGTTCGCCGAGGCGTTGAAGGCGGCCGGCGTGGACACCGTGCACACGCATTACGACAACATGCCCCACGGCTACCTGCTCTTCCCCAAGTTGACCCGCACGGCGGACGACTCGCTCGACCAGATCGCGGCCGAGGCCATGCGCTACCTCGGGATTACGCCGGTTCGCGCACATAGCGTCGCGGGTTACGCGACCTAACCGAGGACGAGCACCTCAACGGCGCCGTTAGTGTGTGCGCGCCGACGCTATCCACACAGAAGACTCGGCACTATCAGCTCGCCGCACCTTTTTTCGCGGCCAGCGTTGCCTTCGAGTCGTTTCGGATCACTTCGAGGCCGGCCGGATCGACCGGCACGCCGAACTCGACGCGCGCATGTGCGTGCCCGCGCGCTTCGATGCCCGGGATCATCATCCGGTCGGTGGGGATGTGGAGGCCATTATCCAGAACCGCGCGAAGCACCATGTCACCGACTGCATCCGGCGTGGATCGATCGCCATCGCAATAAAACCCCGTGGACAGCCGGAGAACTGCTTGAAGCCCTGTAGCGGACCGGGCGGGCCGCCGCACGCGGGCTCGTTGTCCTTCATACCTGCCGTCAGCAGCTGCCCGTTCGCGCCGCGATGCACGTTGTCCGGCATGAACGAAAGCCTCCGCGTCGTGCGCAGTCGCTGCGTCGGGTTCGTGTGCGAGAACGCGACGATGGTCTGAAGGCCGGTCGACGCGACGAAGATCTCGCGACCGTCCTGCGAGACTTCGATGCCGTTGTTTCCCGGCAACTCGCTGCCGCGGATCTGCTGGAACCCGCGCGTGCCCGGCGACCACTCCAACACGGCACGCATCCCTTCCAGGTCAACGCGGGCTGCGCATCCGACGCGTCGACATCGAACACCTCGCGGCTGCCGTGGCCGACCACGTACAGCGTCGAATGACCGTTGCTTCCCGGGCGCAGGTTCAAACCGTGCGTGACCCACGTCGCCGGCGCCGGAGCTGTCGCGCAGTCGGCGAAAAGCGGATCGTGGCTCGCACGCGGGCTCTCGCCCGGATAGAGCATCGAGTGCGCGCCGTTGCGCGAATCGATCAGCGAGATCCCTGCGCCCGCAGCGAAACCGCTCGCGATGATCCACGGTGTGCCGGGGACGAGCACGAGATCTTCCCCATTCTTGATGCCGCAGACGAACTCGAGCCCCCCGGACGGGCCGCAACCGGCCTCCGATGCTGCGCGGTGTTGAACCACAACGACGCGCCGAGCAGCGCGATGATTTTCAGTGCTCGCATGAAAAGAACTCGCGCGTCAGACGGGTTCGGCGATGAAGACCGGGATCTTCCGAGTGGTCTTTGCCTGGTAGTCGTTGTAAGGCGGATACGCGGCCGCACTGGCCGACCACAAACGCTCGCGTTCCTGAGCGTCCGTGACCTCTCGAACGCGCATCTTGTTCACCTTCGTGCCGTCGCGTATTTCCACATCAGGGTTGGCTCGAAGGTTGTACACCCAAACAGGATTCTTGGGTTGGCCACCCATGGAGCCGACCAACACGTAGCCGTCGGCCACCTTGACGCGCATCAGCGGGATCTTTCGCGTTGCGCCCGTTTTGCTTCCGAGATGCGTGACGATGATGCACGGCAAGCCCGTGTCCAGAAGCGTGGTGCCCTTGGTGCCGCCGCTGCTCTCGTACAACTCGACCTGTTTGCGTACCCAGTCGAGCGAAGGAGGGATGTATTTGGTCATGTGCGCCGTTCCTGAATGCGGGCAAGTACGATACCGGCGAGGTGTAGCGACGGACAGCCCCAATCGGTCATGCGTCGAACCGCACGCAGAGCTTGCCGAAGAAGCGACCGCTTTCCATGGTACGCAGCGCCTCCGGAACTTCGTCGAACGCAAATGTGCGGTCGATCACCGGCTTCAGCTTCCACTTTTCGATATGCGCGAGCATGTCGGCGAATTGCGCGCGGCTGCCGACCGATATACCGATCAGCTGCAGGTTGTTGCTGAACAGCATCGGCAACGAGATGGTACTGCCGAATCCGCTCAGCACGCCGATCACGACGATGCGGCCGCCGACCCGAGCGGCGAGCATTGCTTGTTGAAGGGTGTTCTCACCGCCGACTTCTACGACGACGTCGACACCGCGTCCGTCAGTGAAGCGCCGCGCCTCAGCGGACCAGTTGGGGTTTTTCGCGTAGTTGATGCCGTGGTCCGCACCGAGCGCTTTCGCGCGCTCGAGCTTCTCGTCGCTCGACGACGTGACGATCACGCGCGCTCCTAGTGCTTTCGCAAACTGCAGCGCGAAGATCGATACGCCGCCGGTACCTTGGACCAGAACGGTGTCGCCGGAGCCGACCGGCGCTTCGATCGCGACCGCGCGCCAGGCCGTCAATCCTGCGCACGGCAACGTGGCGGCTTCTTCGAAGCTCATCGCCTGCGGAATGCGGATCACGCCATCGGCGCGCACCGCTACGCGCTGTTGCAGCACGCCGTCGAGCGATCCACCAAGCGCGAGCGAACGCGCCTCGGCGGTGACGGGACCGTCCACCCAGCTTTGAAAGAAGGTCGGCGCAACGCGATCGCCCATCGCGAGTCCGCTCACGCCTTTGCCGATCGCCTGCACGACGCCGGCGCCATCCGAAAACGGCACCAGCGCCGCCGGCGCCTTAGCGCCCGGCAGCCCGCGTACGGTCGCCAGGTCGCGAAAGTTCAGCGACGCCGAGCGCATCGATACGACGACCTGCCCGTCGCCGGCCGTCGGTTCGGGCAGTTCCACGCATTGCAGCTTGTCGATGCCGTATTCGCCGCGAATCTGCCAGGCCTTCATACCTTCCCCTCGTTCAAATCGTTAGCGAGGGCGGCTCGTCAGTTGACGCGCTTCAGTACTTCCGGTGCCAGGCGTGCCGCCTCTGTCTGCGCTTGATCCTGTGTCAACGCTTCGGAGTACTGGCGCGCGACTGTGAGTTCACCAAACGCGACGTGCAGCGTGCACCTCGCCGGGCCACGAGGAGGACCCTCTCGTAGCTCCCAATGAAACCGCAGATCGTGGACATCAACGATCCCTTCCATGCTTCCCTTCCATGCTTCCCTCCCCTGCCGCGCGTTGTTGGATGCGCAGTCTGCGGGGACTTTACTACGAATCGATTAATCCCGGCAGTGTTCAGCCTTCCCACATGCCAAGCAGACGTGCCGCGGCGTCCACGCGGACGTGACTGATGACCTGCGGTCCGATGGGCTGCTCGCGCTCGGTCGGCCACACACGTGATTCGAATGCCGCCAATACCGGTTCCGTCAGAAACCGGCTGCGCGCGCCATAAACGTGCTTGTCGCCCCAACGGCTCTGCTGGGTGACATAGAACCTGAGTGGCGCCACGAGGTGCAGGTCGCGCTTGGCGCGGGTCATGGCCACATACAACACCCGTCGCTCTTCTTCGATCAGCGCGGGTTTACCGGCTGCAAATTCATTGGGGAAGCTGCCGTCGTTGACGTTCAGCACGAACACCGAGTCCCATTCCTGCCCCTTCGCGGAATGCACCGTCGACAGGATCAGGTAGTCCTCGTCCTGTAACGGCGGCCCGGCTTCGTCGCCGGTCGCTTGCGGCGGGTCCAGCGTCAGTTCGGTAATGAACCGTTCGCGCGACGGTGACTGCAGGGCGATCAGTTCGAGTTGCTCCAGATCGCCCTGGCGAACATGCGCGGCTTCGTACAAGCGCTGCAAATGCGGTTCGTACCATTGTCTTACGCGCGTCATCTGTCCGGCCCACTCGCGCGTGTCACGCAGGTCGTTCAACAGCTGAACGAGCGCATGCCAGTCGTGCTCGGCCGCAGCGGGGACGCGAAAGCTCGCGAGCGATTGCATGGCGAAGGCTGCATCCTCCAGCGCGTTCAGGCACCGATCTGCGATCGCAGGGCCGATTCCCGGCAGCAACTGCAACGTGCGAAAACCGGCGAGGCGATTGCGCGGGTTGTCGATCCAACGCAACAACGCGAGTACGTCTTTGACATGTGCCGCTTCGAGGAACTTCAAGC
>JANLUG010000652.1:0-1231 GCA_031363335.1 Gammaproteobacteria bacterium | reverse complement strand
CGGAAGCGGATTGCCAGCGCGCCTCGCGGCGACGGCTGCGTCGCTCCCAGCGCGCTTCGCGATGACGCTCGCGGCGCGACTGCTTCGATTCGTAGCGCGCCTGTTCGCCGTCGCGCTGCCCGCGCCGACTACGCAGTTCGCGTTCGAGCCGTTCGGCCGTATCGTCGACGAAATCCGCCGCACGGTTCGTGACGTGTTCATTCGTCGCCGAAACGAAGCCCTGCACGGCTTTCTCGAGGCGCTCTACGGAGCGCTGAAAGTCGCCGCGTGCGTCGTCTCGGGGTGGATCGTCCCGGTCGCTGCTCACGAGCTCACCTTCGAGTATTCCTGCGCCGAGAGCCGGCCGCGCCACCCGGGCGTTTCATCGTCGAGGATCGACTCCAGTGTTTCGATCCGCTCGCCCATCCGTTCGGCGCGTACCGTCAGCAGTTCGAGCAGTTCGCGCTCTTCAGCAGATAACTCGCTTCGCGCGCGTTGTTTACTCCGGTAGTGCATCAGAATCCACAGCGGTGCAACGATGACGAGGAAAACGATCGTCGGGACAAAGAATGCGATAACGACATCGCTCATCGCCGCTCCTAGTTAGATTGCGAGCCGCCCGCAGACGGCGTCCCAATCTGGGATTGACCACCGCCGACTCGCGCCTTGAGGGCTGCCAGATCTTCATCGATCTTTTCGCCGCCTTCCAGATCTTTGATCTCGTCCGCCAGCGTGCGTTGGCCGAGATCGAACGCTTCGATCTGACCTTCGAGGTCGTCCATCTTGCGCTCGTACTGTTCGAAGCGATGAATCGCGTCGTCGAGATTGGCGTCGTTCAGCTGACGCTTCACGCCAAGGCGCGTCTTCGCCGCTTTGCCGCGCATGATAATGGCGTTCTGGCGGGTTTTCGCATCCTTGATCTTGTTCTGCAGCGCGCCGGTGTCTTCCGACAACTTGGCGAGCGTCTCCTCGAGCAGCTGCAGTTCGCGCGCCGCCGATTCGGTGCTCTCACTCGCCTTGTTGCGCTCGACAAGCGCGGCACGCGCGAGATCGTCACGCCCTTTGCGGATCGCGACTTCGGCTTTGCGTTCCCACTCGCCGGCTTCTTCCTTCAGCCAATCGCGGCGGCGGGCGAGTTCCTTTTTGTCTGCGATGGTACGGGCCGACGTGGTGCGGACCTCCACGAGGGTCTCCTCCATCTCCTGGATGATCAGGCGGACCATCTTTTCCGGATCTTCGGCCTTGTCGAGCA
>JANLUG010000639.1:0-9030 GCA_031363335.1 Gammaproteobacteria bacterium | reverse complement strand
TCGGCTGTGTTCGGAGCGGCGGTGGCACTGCGCCAACCGTCGAACCAGCGGCCGGAACTCGCCGGATCCGGCGACGCAGGTGCGGAATGCGCGGATGTGTTGCGGCGCTGAGCGGCGTGGTGCCGGTGGTTGAGTAACACGTAACGCAGTGCGCGGCGTACCTCGAGCGGCGTGCGCAGCGGCCGCAGGTGATAACGACCATCGAGGACCTTACCGCTACGCTGAAAGAGCCGGTTCACCAGCTTGCCGATTCGGGCGCCGACACTTTTCATCCCGCAGGCGATCGATCGGTTGTTCCGAGCTTCGATCAGCAGATGCACGTGATCGCGCTGGATCGAGTAGTGCACCACCCGGAAGCCGTGCCGGACACAAGCCTCGCTCAGCGATGTGCGGAACCTGCGCACGAACCGTGGCTGACGCAGAGTGGGTATGCCGCGTCTCAGCCGGATCGTCACATGGACCGGGATGCGGGCGACGATGCGCTCGCGCGGCCGGTGCATTACCCGCGGTCGAGTTCCTCGCGGCCGACCGGCACCGTGTCGCGGTCCGCCGCGGCCCGTGCGATAACGCGCCGCATCGAGGGCGAGCTGTTCGAACGGTTGGTTTGCTGATCGCGCCATGGAGAAAGATTAGGGCCATGGTCCAATTTACGATGCCGGGCAACGACCCGACCGACGGTGCGAGATCTCGCACATCAGGACCGCCACCGCGCCTCGGAGGGCTTGTCAGCAACATCCGTTGAATAGGGCCATGTTCGATCGCGTTCAGCGGCTTCGACGGCCGAAGAGAGGAAGGCGTTCAACGACTCGCGATCGCCCGATCCCCCGCACCCTCTTCCCTTATCAAACCTGCCCGCTCAGACCAATCTCACCAATGGACACGGCCGCGCGATCCAACCGCGGCTCGGTGGACATATTTGGCCTCAGCGCTTGATTAGGGCCATGTTCCGTCGTGGTCGATGGCTTCGATGTCCGACAGAACAAAGGCACTAGCTCCCCGCAGCGCAGTTGGCGAGCACGTGCGCCACGCACGCTGTAACGCGTTTTCCGGTTTCGATGTCCAGGAACTCATTCGGGCCATGTGCGTTCGAGTGCGGGCCCAGTACGCCGGTGACCATGAACTGCGCATCCGGGAAGCGATCGCCCAACATTTTGAGGAAGGGGATGGTGCCGCCCATGCCCATGTAGCGCACGGGCGTCTGGAAGTAGTTCTGGGATGCATCCGCGAAAGCAGCGCTCAGCGCCGGACTCACAACCGGAGCGGCCCAGCCCTGTTGCCCGCCGTCTGAGTCGAAGCGGACATGCGCGCCGTACGGCGGATTCGTTTCCAGCAACGATTTCACTGTGCGCTCTGCGTGCTGCGCATCGAGTGTCGGCGGCAACCGGATCGACAGCTTCGCGGACGTGGACGGTCGCAACGTATTGCCTGCCGCGGTCACCGGCGGTGCGCCGGAGAGGCCCGTAACGCTGAGCGTCGGCCGCCACGTGTTGTTCAGCACCAGTTCGACCGCGTCTTGCGCCATCGCCGACATGCCGGGTTGCCACGGATAGCGTTCGATGATGACGTCGCCGAGCGATTCGACCAGCGTGCGTGCGTTGGCGCGGGTTTGTGCATCGATGGGCACGTGCAGCGCGTCGATCATGCGACCGGATGTCGCATCCTCGATGCGGTCGAGCAAGGTCCGCAGAATCCGAAAGCTCGACGGCACGATGCCGCTCGCCGCACCCGAGTGGACGCCTTCGGTCAGCACCGATACATCGAGTGTGCCGATCAGCAGACCTCGCAACGATGACGACAGCCACAGGTGCTCGTAGTTGCCGCATTCGGCGTCGAGGCAGACGACGAGATCGGGCGTACCGATGCGTGGAGCGAGGAGGGCGAGATACGCCGGCAGATCGAAGCTGCCGCTCTCTTCGCAACCTTCGATCAACAACACGCAGCGCGGTATCGGGAGACCTTCCTGCTGCAGCGCTGCGATCGCGGTGAGGCTGGCGAATGTCGCGTAGCCGTCGTCGGCGCCGCCGCGGCCGTAGAGGCGACCGTTGCGGCGCACCGGCGTCCACGGCCCGAGACCGTCCTGCCAGCCGGTGAACTCCGGTTGTTTGTCGTAGTGGCCGTAGAGCAGCACGGTCGGTGCGTCCGATGAAGTTCCCGCGATCTCGCCGAACAGCACCGGCGTGCGGCCCGGTAGTTCGACGATCTCGAGCGCGAGTCCCTTCACGGCACTGTCTTTACACCATTGCTCTAACAGATTCACCGCGTCGCGCATGTAGCCGTGCGAATGCCACTCGGCGTCGAACATCGGCGACTTGTTGGGGATCTCGATGTAGCGGCACAAGGTGGGGACGATGCTGTCGTCCCAGACCTGGCCGATCATACGTTCGAACGGTTTCATCACAGCCTCATGTTGAGCCCGAGGTAGGCGCTGCGCCCGGGCGTCGAATAGCCGAAAACGTCCTCATAATGCTCGTCGCCGGCATTCTCGACGCGACCCGTAATCTCGAAGCGGTCGGTCATCCGATAGCGAGCGGTGCAGTGTAGCAGCGTGTAACCGTCGAGGCTGACGCGCCGCGCCGGGAAGGTCGCGAAGTCGTCGTCATCGTGGGTTCCCACATAAGCTGCGCCGACCTGCAGCGTCAGCCGGTCCGGCAGCGCGTCGAAGTCGAACACGATGCGGCCGCTGTTCTGCGGTCTGCGCAGTTCGTCTTCGTGTCCGCCGTCGGCGGGTTGGCTTGCATCGAGATAGGTATAGTCGATACGCAGCTGCGTAACCGCGTTCAGTTGCGCCCGCAACGAAAATTCCGCGCCGTCGCGCCGACTCTCGCCGTTCGTGTTGACGGCGGTAAAGCCGCCGGAACCCGCGTCGAAGAAGAAGCCGTTGATCTCGTCTTCGAGCCGGTCTCGGAACGCAGTCACCCGCACGCGTACCGACTCACCGAACAGCTGTTCCAACGACACGGATACGCTGCGGGATCGCTCGGGACGCAGGTCCGGGTTACCGATGAACGTATCGGGCGTGAAGCCGAAGCGTTCTACGAATGTCGGATTCTTGGTGCCGGTGCCAGCGCTGACATACAGCGTGGTATCCGGCTTCACGATCGGAATCCGCACCGCGGCGCGGTAGTCGTTCGAATCGTCAAAGTCGCTGTTGTCGTCGTGGCGGGCCGACAGCGATGCGCTCGCCCACTCCCAATCGACCACGTATTCGCCGATCAGGCTGTGCGTGTCCATGTGCTGGTCCTGGTTCGGATCGCCGAACGGACTTGCCGCGCCGCGTTGATTGAAGCCCTCGCTGACGTACTCGTACGCCCACGTCAGCAGGTCCGTGGTGGGACCCAGATTGAAGGCGTAGTCGCCCTGGTAAGTGGCCTGCACTTTGTCGCCGTCGGAGGAACTGTCGCGCACGCCGTCCGTCAGGTTGTCGTTGCGGGATTCGTAGCGTTTCACCGATACGCGGTGATCCCAGCCCGGCGGTGCGTCGATGCTGGCAGTCAAACCGAACAGGCGTTGGCGGACATTCAGCTCGAGATTGCCGTCTACCGGTACAAAATCGGGGAACGGTGTCGGGTCGTATTCGCTCTGTGCCGTTACCTGACGCGCAACCAGGGTCACTGTGCCGCGCTCGCCGGTGTAACCGGTGTTGAGATGCACGGTGGAGTTGCGATAACCGTCGTCTTCGCTGCCCTGTTGCGCGATGTTCGTGCCGGCGGTTTCCGAGTGGCGTGCGTTCAGCGCGTAGTACCAGGTGTCGTTGCGCTGCGCGAGCTGGATCGATTCGCGCGACGTATCGTTCGAGCCGCCTTCGAGCCAGACGTTGCGCAGATCGGCGCCCGGCGCCGGTGTGGTTTCGAAATTCATCACGCCGGCCAGCGCATCGCTGCCCCACAGTGCGCTCTGCGCACCCGGCAGGATTTCGATGCGCGTGGCGCCAATCAGGTCGAGATTCGCGAAGTCGACCGACGAACCCAGCGCCGGATCGTTGATGGCGACGCCGTCGACCATCACGAGCAGATGGTTTGCTTCGGCGCCGCGAAAACGCACCTCGGTGATGCTGCCGATGCCGCCTGATTGGCTCACGGCGAATCCTGGCGCGCCCCTCAACAGATCCGCCGGAACCCCGGACTGACGATCGTCGATGGCGGCTCGATCGACGATCTCCACCTGCGCCGGCGCGATGTCGACGCGTGTAGCGGTGCGCGTGGCAAGCACCGTGATTTCTTCGGTGGCCGTCGTGGGCTCAGTCGCACCGAGCGCTTGAACGGGAAGGATGAGAAGGGGAAGGATGGAAAGGCCAATAAAAAACGCCGCGGTTCGCGGAGACGGAGTAAACATGGAAAAGCCCTCGATCAGTCGCTGCGCCCCGAGCGACGGTGTCGATTTCGCGAATCGTCAGAGACGTCCGCGCCCCATTCGGGCCGGTCTCCGGGCTCGTCGCGGTCATCTGCGTGCGCAGACGACGTGAGGATCGCCTTCCCATCGTGGAACGACAGTGGCGTGGAATCCTCGTCGTGACCTACCGTTGCGGGGGCAGCATCGGAATTGCGTGACTGATCAACGCGCACCGATTTCCCGATTATCCGAGACATTCGACGCGTTCGATCGCAGTGATCAGAACGCACGATGCCACAGCACCTGAAAGCGGCCGCAGTATAACCAGCGATGCGATGGTCGGCACAATGAAGTCCGTTGCGGTACGCGATGAGCCGCGTTCAGTCGAACGCAGCGGCGGGTGTATCGTGCCTCGTGAATCGAGGAGGTCGGATGACCAGCAGCAGTAACTACGCGTCCACAGACGTCGACCTCGCGCGCAGGTTGGAACAGAGCATCAGCCTCGCGCCGGCGCCTGTGTCGGATGAAGTCGAGGCGGTGAACTGCGGGCCGTTCCGCGCGTGGTTCAGCTTGTATACGCAGGATCATCAGGCGAACTACGCCATGCCGGTGACACCGACCGGACCGGCTGAACTCGCGGCGGCCGTCGAAACGTTGCACGCCGTGTTCACGGCGCGATCGCGCACGCTGAGAGTCGAGTTCGTCGAGGAGCTCTGGCCTGGGCTCGCCGCGGCGCTGCAGCGTTGCGGTCTGCATCTCGAAGCCCGCGAGCCGCTGATGGCCTGCATGAATTCCGAGTTCGCGTCGGCCGATGTACCGGGCGTGAGCGTGCGTGGGTTGTCCCTCGACGATAGCGACGCCGATCTCGCGACCTTCACTCTCATCCGCGACGAACATCCATTGGACGGAACGCGCAGCGCGTCTGAACGGGGCATCGCAGCGCTGCGCGAGCGTTTGCGCTCCAGCCCCGATCTCTGCGCAATCGCGAGTATCGACGGTCGGCCCGCGGCGGTCGGCCGCTGCATACCGCAAGACGATGGCTTGGGCGAGATCACCTCCATCGTGACGCTGCCGGAATTCCGGCGCCGCGGCGCGGCGGGTACGCTCGTCAGCTTTCTGTTGCGCGAGTTGTTCGCCGGCGGTCGCAGTATCGGCTGGCTGAACGCGGCCAACGAGCAGGCACGTTCCGTTTATACGCGATTAGGGTTCCGCAGCATCGGCAACTTGCTGAACTATGAAGAATGACTGTCGGAAGAGTGACTGTCGGACCGCGTGCGCCAGCGTGTTCCGTCGCGCGTATCTTCCAGTTCGATGCCCTGTGACAACAGTTCGTCGCGGATATCGTCGGCGAGTTTGAAGTTGCGTGACGCGCGCGCCGCGTTGCGCGCCGCGATACGTTCCTCGATATGCGCGCCATCGACATTGCTGCCGGCTTTGAAATGCGCTTCCGGTGACTCCGTTACCAGACCGAGCAACCACGCGCCCGCGACCAGTTGGTCGCGCAACACGCGCGCCCGGGCCGGATCGTTGGCGCGGTGCATGTCGCTGACGATGCCGTGCATCGCTGCGAGCGCTCCCGTGGTGTTCAGATCGTCTGCCAGCGCTTCCACGACCGCGGCCGGGAAAGCTTCGATCGGCGCGTGCCGGAACTGCTCGGGGCTGCTTGCGCTGCCGACTGGAACTTCGAGCAGCGCCTGATAGATGCGGTCGAGACTTGCCTGCGCTTGCCTCAATAGGTCGTCGGACCAGGCGAGCGGCGACCGGTAATTGCCGGAGAGCAACGCATAGCGCAGCACTTCGCCGCCGTGGCGCGCGAGGAGGTCGCGTAACGTGATGATATTGCCGACCGACTTCGACATCTTCTCGTCGCCGAGCGTCAACATGCCGTTGTGCAGCCAATAGCGCACGTAGGTTTCGCCTTCGTCGACGCAGCGCCCCTGCGCGAGTTCGTTTTCATGGTGTGGAAACGTGAGGTCTGAGCCGCCGCCGTGAATGTCGATGGTCGGGCCGAGATGTTTGCGGATCATCGCGGAGCACTCGATGTGCCAACCCGGGCGGCCGCGACCCCACGGGCTGTCCCAACCGGGCAGCTCCGGCGTGGACGGTTTCCACAATACGAAGTCCTTCGGGTCGCGCTTGTAGGGCGCTACTTCTACACGCGCGCCGTCGAGCATGTCTTCGAGTGAGCGGTGCGACAGCATTCCGTAACCGGGATCCGACGGCACGTTGAACAGCACATGACCGTCGGCCGCGTAGGCGTGGCCGCGTTCGATGAGCCGCTCGATCATCGCGACGATTTCCTGGATGTGGTGGGTTGCGCGCGGCTCTACCGTAGGCAGCAGATTACCGAGCGCCCGAACGTCTTCGTTGTAAGCGATCGTGAAGCGTTCGGCGAATTCTGCGATCGATTCGCCGGCTTCGAGCGCGGCTTTGTTGATCTTGTCGTCGATGTCGGTGATGTTGCTGGCGTATCGAACCTTCGGATACACGGCGGACAGCAGCCGATACAGCACGTCGAATACCACGGCCGGCCGGCCGTTGCCGATATGCACCAGGTTGTAGACCGTCGGGCCGCAGACATACATCGTCACGCAGTCGGGATCGAGCGGCTCGAACGGTTCTTTGCGCCCGGTGAGGGTGTTATGGAGTTTGATATTCATGGTTCAGTCCGCGGATGGGTACATGTCTTCCGGCCCGCGCTCGGGTGTATCCGTCACCGTGACCCGATCGCCATCGACCTTCAGATAGAAGCAGCTGCGTTGGCCTGTGTGGCATGCGGGACCGGTTTGCTCGACGGTGAGCAGCAGCGCGTCGCCGTCGCAATCGATCCGCAATTCCCGTAGCAGCTGCACGTTGCCGGACTCTTCGCCTTTGCGCCAGACGCGTTTGCGGCTGCGCGAGTAGTAGCAGACCCGACCCGTCGTCAGCGTCTCTTCCAGTGTCGCGCGATTCATATAGCCGACCATCGCGATTTCGCCGGTGTCGTGGCGCTGCGCGATGGCCGGGATCAAACCGTCGTCGGTGAACTGCAACGCGTCGAGCACGTCGCGCAACGCGACGGAATCGCCCGCCGTCGCGCGCTCGAGGCCTTTGAGGAGAGGAGCCGACATCGCGCTACAGAACCGACTCGAAGGTCTCTAGTTCAGGGTGACCCAGGTACGTGCCCTTGCGCGGGTTCGCTTGCCCGTGCGCCTTGCGAAACGCATCGGATTGGGTCCATGCGGTAAATGCCGCGCGCGATTCCCACACGGAGTGCGACGCGTACAACGTGTGCGCGTCGGTCGTTGCGCCTTTCAGCAAATGGAACGTTTTGAAGCCGGGTACGCTGTCGAGAAAGCTCTCTCTGTCGCGCCATACGGCTTCGAAGTCACCTTCGTGTCCCAATGCAATCTTGAAGCGATTCATCGCGATGAACATCGTGTACTCCTGAGATCGTGTCGATCGACTAACGGCCGAATCGATTCGCGAGGTGAGCATACACCGCGCGTAAACCCATCGCTTCGCCGCCTTCCGGCCGGCCCGGCGCCGTCGACAGATTCCACGCCATGAGATCGAAGTGTGCCCACGGCGTTCCGGGCGTGACGAATGCTTCGAGAAACAACGCCGCCGTGATTGCGCCGGCGTACGGCGAACCCGAACTGTTCGCGACGTCCGCCACTCTGCTGTCGAGCATTTTTCGATACGGCTGATGCAGCGGCATCCGCCAGATCGGATCGGCAACGCGGCGGGCCGCCTCGACGAGACCATCGGCCAGCGCATCGTCGTTGCTGAACAGCGCCGGCACGTCGGTGCCGAGCGCGGTACGCGCCGCGCCGGTCAGCGTCGCGAAATCGAGGATCAGTTCGGGCATCTCCTCCCCGGCCCGGGCGAGCGCATCGCCCAGGATCAGGCGGCCCTCGGCGTCGGTATTGCCGATCTCGACGCTGATCCCGGCGCGGCTGCGCAGCACGTCACCGGGGCGGAAGGCATTGCCGGATAGTGAGTTCTCCACCGCAGGCACCAGCAGATGCAGCCGTATCTTGAGGCCGCTGGCCATGATCAGTTTCGCCAAAGCCAAAGCATGTGCCGCGCCGCCCATGTCCTTCTTCATCAGCAGCATCGACGAGCCGGGCTTGAGATCGAGCCCGCCGGTATCGAAGCACACGCCTTTGCCGACGATGGCAATGCGCGGGTGGCGCTTGTCGCCCCATTCCAGCTCGATCATGCGCGGGGCCTTGTCGCGGGCGGCGGCGCGGCCAACCATGTGGACCATGGGGAACTCGCGTTCCAGCGCGTCGCCGCGGGTGACCTTGATCTGCGCGGAGTAGGCTTTGGCCAGGCCCTCCGCCGCCGCTTCCAGCTCTGCCGGGCCAAGGTCTTCGGCGGGGGTATTGACCAGATCGCGCACCCAATTGGTCGCCGCCACTTCGGCGAGCGCCGGGCCGATGGCTTTGACCTCGCTGGTCAACAGAATGCGCGGGCCCTGCATCTCGGGATCGGAGCGATAGCGATCAAACCGGTATTGCCCGCTGGCCCAGCCAAACAGCGCCGGGCCTGCTACGCCCTTGGCCAGCCGATAGCTCCCCGCCGGGAGCACTTCGGCGAGCTTGGCGAGGCACCAGCTGGAAAGGCTTTCCGGATTGGCCACCCCGCTGACGACGAACCAGTTGTCGCCATCCGGCACAACAGCATGATCGAAGCCAGCGCCCTCAAACCGCTGTG
>JANLUG010000632.1:0-1170 GCA_031363335.1 Gammaproteobacteria bacterium | reverse complement strand
CCGACCAGCGCGATTTCTGTACCGCCGCGATGCAGCATCACCGCTTCGTTCATCAGCATGTTCATGCCCATCGCCTCGAACGCGGGCACGAGCGCAATGCTGTCGTGGTTGCCGAGCACGCCGTAGATCGGATCTTTCAGTACCGCGCGAATGCGACGCATGCCGTCGAGCGTCGCGTCGAGCGGTCCGTACGTCTTCGAGCGGTAGTCACCGGTCATGACGCAGATGTCGTAATCGACGCCGCTCAGCCGGTCGATCAGCGCCGGTACGAACGTCTCGTTGATGTCGACGTGCAGATCCGACAGCTGCAGCAGCGTGAATCCGTCGAACGCGATGTCGAGCCCGGCGATCGGCAGATCGTTCCCGACGACACGGATGTCGAGGGCGTTGCGGCGCGCGCGCTTCAACATCCCGACCATACGCAGGCAGCCTCGAATCAGCTGCGGCGCCCGATACCAATCCCGGAAATTGAAGTCACGCGACTCGACCCGCCGCTCATGGTGCGCTTCGATCGCCAGTCGTTTGCGCGCGTGCAAGCCGAGCCGCTCGACCAGCGCCGCTTCGATGATGGCTCCACCGTTGTCCGTCAACATCGGTCGATTGTATGACCTCTCGCTACCGGGGCGCAGGAAAGGGGGTCAGAGTGCCTTTCGCGAACGAAAAGGCACTCTGACCCTGTTTCGCCTATCTGCTATCGTCTGCGCCTTCCCGGCAACGATTCCCGGCAACATAGAGGCACGCACCATGAATCATCTGCGACTTGCGGCGCTCGGCGCCGTTCTGGTTCTTGCGTCGGCTTGTCATCGAGACCCCCCTAAACCCGACGCTGAAATGCACCACGCGACCGACGCGCCGGTCGCCGACCAGAAGCTCGCCGACGTCCAGCCCGACGGAACCACCGCGCCGCTGTTGCACGGCATCGGCCCGCTGCACGTGCCGATGTCGACGCAGTCGGAGCAGGCGCAGAAGTACTTCGACCAGGGCTTCACGTTGATGTACGGATTCAATCACGCCGAGGCAATCCGCTCGTTCAAGGAAGCCGCGCGCATCGATCCGACCTGCGGCATCTGCTGGTGGGGTATCGCGCTGTCGTATGGACCGAATATCAATCAGCCGATGCCGAGCGAAGCAATCCCCGAAGCGTGGAAAGCACTACAGACGGCCCAATCG
>JANLUG010000620.1:0-1369 GCA_031363335.1 Gammaproteobacteria bacterium | reverse complement strand
GTCGAGCAGTTGCTGCGCTTGCTTGGCTTGCACATAGGCACGAAAGAGATTGGTGAGTTCGTCGCGCCATTCTGCACACCACGGATAGTTCGATTCCAACGACTGTGCAAGGGTGCAGCGGGTGTTGACGCGGTGCGAGTAGATGGCAATGCAGGTGTCTTTGCGAGGAAAGCGCTTCGCCTGTTTGGCGAAGCCCAGTTCATGCCGCTTCAGATCGATCAGGTCGGCTGCGTCCCCGCGGTCGATGACCGAGAACGAGGGATCCAAGCCGAGCACGTGCGCGTATTCGCGCAGCAGTCGATTGCCGATCGAATGAAACGTGCCCGACCACAGCATGCGTGTGGCGTTCGGATGGAAGGCCGACCGAGGCGATTCGCGCAGCGCGACGCGCGCGATGCGTTCGGCGCGTTGCAGCATCTCCTGAGCTGCACGGCGGGTGAAAGTCAGTAGCGCGATGCGCTCCGGCGCGACCCGCTGTAGCAGTAGAAATGCGACGCGGTGGGCCAAGGTGTTGGTCTTGCCCGTACCGGCGCCGGCAATGATCAGCAGTGGACCGGCGGCTGCGCCCGGGCAGAAGGTGGCCGCCTGCAGTTGCGCGGGATTCAGGCCATGGCCGAAGGTCGTCGACTCGACGGTAGCGACGGGATTCATGCTCGTGATCTTGCCGGATAGCTGTATACAAATACAGCATCGACCGCGAGGAACTATGGCACGGTCCCGTGCAAGCGGGGGCTCCCCAGGCGATCACCACGGCAGCGGTTGCCCAGGTCAGCGTCGAGAAGTGGTCGTTACTGTGTACTACTTGATTCCATTGGAAAGCCCGCTCCACGCCACGCCTGCATGCCGCCATCGAGCGCAACGGCCCGCTGGAATCCCATCTCGCGTAGCGTTGCGGTGGCAAGCGTCGAGATCTGCCCGAGCTCACAGTAGACGACGACGCGCACCGTGGGATCCGGCAGTTCGTCATTGACGCGCAATTCGAGCTGCCCGCGCGGCAGCAGGCGCGATCCCGCGATGCGGCCGCGTTCGTAGGCGTCGCGTTCGCGCACATCGAGGATGAGCAAATCGCCGGCACCCGAGTCGACGTGCGACTTCAGCTCCGGCAGAGACATGAACGGCACCACCGCTGACGCATCCATGAGCATCTGCGCCACGGTCTTGCCGCCACTCATGTTGGTGCGCAGCGCCTCGGTCAGGTGCTTGGGCATACCGAGATCGAGGTTGCGCATCATGTCTGCGAACACCCCGCGATTCGGTGCCTGCAGCCGTGGATTGGTCGCGAGCTCAGCCCCGATCGTCGAGTGGCTCCGCTCCTTATAGTCGTGAGCGGGATAGACCTTGAGCGCCGGATCGAGCCGCAAAAGGCGAT
>JANLUG010000600.1:0-1666 GCA_031363335.1 Gammaproteobacteria bacterium | reverse complement strand
GCCGCGCCAAGCGTATAGCGAACTCGGATCTGTCTAGCTGACCCTACCGAGTATCTCGCGCATCACCCACTCGGTATCGCCGCCCAGGCTCGGGATCTTGCCGACGCGCGGTTGCATGTCGGAGAAGCGGAAGCCGACGCTCTCGACGTAGACCTCGCCCAATTGCTCGTGCGTCGTACGCGCAAAGTGTTCGCGATGCGCCAACTGTGCATCGTTCTTCACGATCGCGGCGTTCATGACCGCATGCGCGGGCACGCCGATGCGTTGTAGTCGCGCTTCGAGTTCGAGCACGTTCTGCGGCGCGCTCCATCGTGATATCTGCGCGTTGATGGCAACCGCGGCGGCTCGGCGGGCGTCGACACCTGCGTTGCGCATTGCGGATAACTCGACTGAACCGATTTCGGCTACGAGTGCGCGCCAGTCCGCATCGTCGCGGATCGCGATCGCGATCCATTGATCGTCGCCGGTACACGCGAAGACGTCGTGCGGGAACATCGCGGCATCGGAGTTGCCGAGCCGGTCGGGATGGTCTGCAGACTGGGACGCTTCAGCGACCGCAACCGACAGATAGTGCATCGCGCTCTCGGCCTGCGATTGGTCGATGTGCTGACCTTCGCCGGTGCGGTCGCGATGGTGAAGCGCAGCGAGCAGCGCCACGACCGAGAAGCGCGGAGCGACGTAGTCGGTATAGGGGCCGAATGGGCCGCACGGTGGGCGGCCGGGTTCGCCCGTTGGCAACGCGAGTCCGCCGAGCGCCGCGCCCATCGTACCGTAGCCGGCCATCATCGCGTACGGTCCGGTCTGTCCGAACAGGCATGTGCTCAACATGATCAGGTCCGGTTTGTGTGCCGCCAAAGAGGCGTAGTCGAGACCCCACTTCTTCATCGCCTTCGGCGAGAACGACTCCATCACGATGTCGGCCCAGTCGACGAGTTCGAGCAGCGTCGCCTTGCCCTCCGGCGTGCCGGGATCCGCCGCCAGGCTGCGCTTGCCGGCGTTGATGCTGGCGAACGACGCCGACGTCTCCGTGGAGAATTTGTCGCCGTAGAACGGCCCGAGTATCCGCACCAGATCGAGCCGCGTGGCCGATTCCACCTTGACCACCGTGGCGCCATAGTCGGCGAGCACGCGCGACGACCATGGCCCGGCCATCACCCACGAAAAATCGAGCACCTTGATGCCTTCGAGCGGCAATGGTCGCCTTTCACTGCGGTCAGCCGCCAACGGCACCGATCGGGGGCGAAACGCCGGATGTGTCTGTGCGTTCAGTGGCGGCGCGACGTGCGCGAGGCGCAACGGTTGCGCGCTGAACCGGACAAACGCGCCCGGGACTTTCACGCCGTTCGTTTCCCACCAGAAACCGCGATCGGCAAGTTGCGGGTCGCACAGCAGATCGTGCGTCGTCGACACCGGCACGATCAGCGCGCCGTACTTCAATGTGCCGTTGAGCAGCTCCTGCTTCGTTCGCGCGGCAAGAAATCGTCCGATGCTGTCGATCAGTTGTTGCATGGGTGCGGGATCGCCGCCGCTGCGCAGCGTGCCGATGTACGTCGGCCAATCGAGGGTCGCCAACGGTTCCGTGATGGCGTCCGATTCGTGCATCCACTTCAACAGATTGCGCGCGAAGCCGATCATCGGACCGGCAAAACCCAGCGTCATCGACACG
>JANLUG010000594.1:0-2412 GCA_031363335.1 Gammaproteobacteria bacterium | reverse complement strand
GATTCGACGTCACGCCTACCATGAGCCAGTCCGACAGCACGCGCGTGCCGCCGGTCACCGAGCTGAAATCACCGCCGGATTCGCGGATGACCGGTGCCGACTCGCCGGTGATCGCAGACTCATCCACCGACGCAACGCCTTCGATCACATCGCCATAGGCCGGAACGAAGTCGCCGGCTTCGACGATGAAGATGTCGCCGGACCGCAGCGCCGCGGCATTGACGCTCGTCACCGTCGCGCCGCGTCTCGGTTCGGCGAGCTATTTCGCGATCGTGTCGCGCTTGGCCGCGCGTAACGTGTCGGCCTGTGCCTTGCTGCGCCCTTCGGCAATCGCTTCCGCGAAGTTCGCGAACACCGCCGTGAACCGCAGCCACAGCGTTATCGCGAGAACAAAACCGGCCGGCGCTTCGCCGTCACCGGCGCGAATGGAACACAGAGCGGGTCATCATCCTGTCGGCGCGTTCAGGCGAGGCGGACAAGATCGCGGCGCTCGATGCCGGCGCGGACAACTACCTCACTAAACCGTTCAGCGTCGGTGAGTTGCTCGCCCGAATACGCGTCCGCAAGCTCGAAGAAGATCCGACGCAGCCGCGCTATCTGATCACCGAACCCGGTGTCGGCTATCGGCTCACTCCTACATGAATCCGCGGTCGCCTTCGGCCGGAACCGATGCGACTATAGGGTCAGCAACCCAGGAGTGATGCCGTGCGATTAGGCGGACGTCGCAGCGAGAACGTCGAGGACCGACGTGGTGTACGCGGTGGCACAGCCATCGGCGGCGGTCTCGGCACTGTCGTGTTGCTGCTGCTTGCGTGGTACTTCGGCATCGATCCGACGCCGCTGCTCCAGCAGATGCAGGCCGATAGCGCGCCCGAACAGCAACAAGGCACCGCGCCCGATCTGCAAAGCGATCCGCTTGCCGATTTCGTCTCGGGCGTGCTCGGCGATACCGAAGACACGTGGCAGGCGATATTCGCCGAGGGCGGCGGTCAATACGTCGATCCGACGCTCGTGCTGTTTACCGACAGCGTGTCCTCTGCGTGCGGCTATGCAGAGGCCGCGATGGGTCCGTTCTATTGCTCGCGCGACCAGAAGGTTTATATCGACCTCGGCTTCTACAAGGAACTGCGCGACCGCTTCAACGCGCCCGGCGACTTCGCCGAAGCGTATGTGATCGCGCACGAGGTCGGCCATCACGTGCAGAATCTGCTCGGCATTTCCGACCAGGTCCAACGGCGCCAGCAAGCCGCATCGGGTACCGATGCCAATCGTCTGTCGGTACGGCTCGAACTGCAGGCGGATTGTTTCGCGGGCGTCTGGGCGCACCGCGCCGATCGCGCCCGGCAGATTCTCGAAGCAGGCGATGTCGACGAAGCCCTTACGGCGGCCAGCGCAATCGGCGACGACCGGCTGCAACGTCAGGCACAAGGACGCGTCACGCCGGACTCGTTCACGCACGGCACGTCCGAGCAACGTATGCGCTGGTTCAAGCGCGGGCTCGAGCAAGGCTCTATCGACAACTGCGATACGTTCAAAACCACGCAGCTGTGAGCGCTCGCGCGTCCGTCCTGGCCGCGCTGTTCGCAGTGTTGTTCGTATTGTTCTGCGGCGCGCCGCTGCTCGCGGCGCCGATTCCGGTGCGCGACTTCGCGCGGCTGCCTGAGTTCGAGGACGCCAAGCTGTCGCCAACCGGTGAGTACCTCGCCGTTGCGATGCGCCGCGACG
The DNA here is from genome assembly GCA_031363335.1 of Gammaproteobacteria bacterium. GTDB lineage: Bacteria > Pseudomonadota > Gammaproteobacteria > Pseudomonadales > Azotimanducaceae > DATJGR01. The sequence goes on along the minus strand of JANLUG010000594.1, from coordinate 687 downwards.
GCGTGAAGATCCTCGTGGTGCTGCGACACGACACGCTCGAGGTAGCGAGCGTCGTCAAATTCAACTCGCCCAACGAAGTCGACCGATTCTATTGGGCCAACGACGAACGTCTGCTCGTCTCGCTCGCCGTTAACTCCGGGCCATACGACTTTCCGATCGCGACCGGCGAACTGCACGCCGTGAATGCGAACGGCGACGCCGGACTCATGGTGTTCGGCCGCCGCGCGGCAGACCGCGACGAACCCGGCCGCATCAACGGCATCAAGGACTTCGGCGGAAGTCATGCGCTGATGCATCTGCTGCCGAACGATCCGCGCCATGTGCTCATCGCGACCTACCGCGACAATGGCAACCGCGAACAGGTCAGCACAGCTGCGCTGCTCGATGTTTACGACGGCCGCTTGCGCACCGTCGCGCACGCGCCGCTGCGCGACGCACTCATGCTGGCGGACAACGACGGCGTAGTGCGGTTCGCGCTCGGCCGCAACAAGGACTTCGCATTCGAAGTGCATTACCGGCGCGACGCAAAGTCGCCGTGGCAGCGCGTCGCCGCAACGTCGATGACCGAAGGGCTGTTGATTCCGATTGCCTTTTCGAACGCGACGCCGAACAAGGTATACGTCGCCGACAGTCGCACCACAGATACGAATACCTTGTCGCTGCTCGACCTCGACAGCGGCGCCGTCG
>JANLUG010000560.1:0-4284 GCA_031363335.1 Gammaproteobacteria bacterium | reverse complement strand
CGCCGATCTCGAGGGTGTCGCTACGTTCTACAGCCTGATCTTCCGTCACCCGGTGGGCCGGCACGTGATCAAAGTATGCGACAGCATCGCGTGTCACCTCACCGGATACGACGAACTGCGCGACGCACTGACCCAGCAACTCGGAATCCGCCACGGCGAAACCACACGCGACGGCCGCTTCACGCTGCTGCCGATCTGCTGTCTCGGCGCGTGCGATCGCGGTGCGTGTCTGATGATCGACGACGATCTGCACGGCCCGGTGGAACCTGCGCAGGTCGCAAAACTTCTGGAGCCGTACGCATGACGTTGCGAAGCGCAGCCGATCCGAACTACAGCCGTCCGCTGACCCGCCTGATCGACCGCAGTGCGGGGCCACTAGACCTGGACGGTTATCAGGCGGAAGGCGGCTACGCCGCGTTTCGCAAGGTCATCACAGAGCAAGCACCCGCCGATGTACAAGCCGTCATCAAAGCGTCGAACCTGCGCGGCCGCGGCGGCGCCGGATTTCCGACCGGCGTGAAGTGGAGCCTGATCCCGATGGGGCCGGACGCCGGCGCAAAGTACATGGTGTGCAACGCCGACGAAATGGAACCGGGCACGTTCAAGGACCGCCTGCTGATGGAGCAGGTGCCGCATCAGCTGATCGAAGCGATGTTGATCGCCGCCTATGCGATTCAGGCGACCACCGGCTACATCTTCCTGCGCGGCGAATACGTCACCGCCGAAACGCGGCTGAACGAGGCGCTCAACGCCGCGCGGGCGGCCGGTTACATCGGCGCGAATATCCTCGGTAGTGCGTGGAGCTTCGAGCTGTACGTGCATACCGGCGCAGGTCGGTACATCTGCGGCGAAGAAACCGCGCTGATCAATTCACTCGAGGGGCGACGCGCCACGCCGCGCGCCAAACCGCCGTTTCCGCAGGTTGCCGGTCTATGGGGCCGACCGACGATCGTCAACAACGTCGAGACGTTGTCGAACCTGCCGCACATCGTTGCGAACGGCGCCGACTGGTTCAAGAGCCTGTCTGAAGGCAAGAGCCAGGACAGCGGCACGAAGATTTATGGTTGTTCAGGCCGCGCGGTCAAGCCCGGCTGTTGGGAACTGCCGATCGGTACGACCGGCCGCGAAATTCTCGAAGTGCATGCGGGTGGGATGAAAGACGGCCGCAAGCTGAAGGCGTGGTTGCCCGGCGGCGGCTCCACCGATTTTCTGTTGCCGGAACACCTCGATCTTGCGATGGACTACGAGACGATCCAGAAGGCCGGATCGCGCTTGGGCACGGGCTTGATCACCGTCGTTGCGGATAACCAGAGCATGGTCTCCGCCGTGCGCAATCTCGAAGAGTTCTTCGCGCGCGAATCGTGCGGCTGGTGCACGCCATGTCGCGACGGGCTGCCGTGGAGCGTGAAGATCCTGCAGGCGATCGAAGCAGGACGCGGACTGGCCGAGGACATCGAGGTATTGAGCAAACTGACGCGCTGGCTCGGCCCCGGCAAAACCTTCTGCCCGCACGCCCCCGGCGCGATGGAGCCGTTGCAGTCCGCATTGAAGTTCTTCCGCGCGGAATTCGAAGCGGGTGTCGCCCCTGTCAGCGCAACCACGATGCCGACGACGGCAAAAACGGCTTGAAACACGGACGGCCTGAAGTACATCCGGCCTGAGAGAATTTATGGCGATCATTCACGTAGACGGCAAGCAGTTCGAAGTCGACCCGGCAGATAACCTGCTGCAGGCGTGCTTGAGCCGCGGCGTCGATCTCCCCTACTTCTGCTGGCATCCCGCGCTCGGCAGCGTCGGCGCCTGCCGGCAATGCGCGGTAAAGATCTATCGCGACGAAAACGACAAGGTCGGTCGCCTGGTGATGGCGTGCATGACGCCGGCGGCGGACAACACCCGCATCACGATGGCCGATCCCGAGTCGAAGGAATTTCGCGAAGCGATCATCAGCCTGATGATGACGAACCATCCGCATGATTGCCCGGTGTGCGAGGAGGGCGGCCACTGCCATCTTCAAGATATGACCGTGATGACCGGCCACTACCGCCGCCAATATCACTTCACGAAACGTACGCACCTCAACCAGGAACTCGGCCCGTTCATCGCCCATGAAATGAACCGCTGCATCGCGTGCTATCGCTGCACGCGCTTCTACAACGACTACGCGGGCGGCACCGACTTCGGCGTATTCGGATCCGCCGCGCACGTCTACTTCGGTCGCGAACAGTCCGGCACGCTACAGAGCGAATTCTCCGGCAACCTCACAGAAATTTGCCCCACCGGCGTGTTCACCGACAAAACGCACTCGGAACACTACGCACGCAAGTGGGACATGCAGTTCGCGCCGAGCATCTGCGCCGGCTGCGCAGTGGGCTGCAACATTTCGCCCGGCGAGCGCTACGGCGAAGTGCGCCGCATCGAGAACCGCTATCACGGCGAACTGAACGGCTACTTCCTGTGCGACCGCGGCCGCTTCGGCTACGGCTACGTCAACCGCAAAGATCGCCCGCGCAAACCGCTTGTGAAACACGACGGCACGCTGGTCACGGTCGAATCCGCTGACGCAATCGCTCGGGTGCGCCAGTTGCTCGCGTCGGGCAAACCGGTGTTGGGCATCGGCTCGCCGCGCGCCGGCCTCGAAGCGAATTTCCGGTTGCGCGCCATGGTCGGCGCGGCCGCATTCTCGAGCGGAATGACGAAACACGATGCCGAACTCACCGGCGCCGTATTAAAAGTGCTGCGCGACGGCCCGGTGCCTGCCGCGACGATTCGCGCCATCGACGATGCCGATGCAGTGCTCGTGCTCGGTGAAGACGTGCTGGCCACAGCGCCGCGCGTTGCGCTCGCGTTGCGTCAGGCCGCGCGCGGCAAATCGTTCGAGATGACGCGAGAGAAAAAAGTGCCCGACTGGCAGGCCGAGTCCGCCGCCGACATCGCACAGCACGAGCGCAATCCAATCTATATCGCGACGCCATCGACAACCGGCCTCGACGAAATCGCCAAGCAGACGATGCGCCTCGCGCCCGATGCCATCGCGACGCTCGGCTTTGCCGTGGCGAATGTAATCGACGGTGCAGCGCCCGCGGCGGGCGTAGATGCAGACGTTGCCGCGCTCGCGGCACTGATCGCGGCCGATCTGCGGGCGGCAAAGCGGCCGCTGATCGTCTCCGGCACCGGCGTCGGCTCCACTGCCGTCATTCATGCGGCGGCGAACGTTGCGTGGGCATTGCGGAAGCGCAGCGAAGGCGTTCGACTCAGCCTCGCGGTACCGGAAGCCAACAGTCTCGGTATGGCGCTGTTCGGCGCACCGGCGCTGGAAGATTCGCTTGTGCGCGTCGCCGGTGAAGCGCCCGTGATCGTCGTTCTCGAGAACGACCTCGAACGCCGATTACCGCAGCATTCGCTCGACCCGTTGCTCGCGGGCGCGCATCTCGTCGTGCTCGATCATCAGATGACCGGCACCGCGCGTCGCGCCGAGGTGGTGCTTCCGGCGGCCACGTTTGCGGAAGCCACCGGCACGCTCGTCAACATGGAGGGGCGCGCGCAGCGTTACTTCCAGAACTTCGACCCTGCCTACTACGACCGCACCGTGGCCACGCTCGAATCGTGGCGTTGGCTGGGCCAGATCAGCGGCGGCGAAGACGAAGCGGACAATCTCGACGACGTTCTGGCGGAACTCGAAGCCGAATTGCCGCAGTTCAAGGGCGTGGTCGAGGCTGCACCCGCATCGACATTCCGGATGCACGGCATGGGTCTGGCGCGCGCGCCGCACCGCCAGTCCGGGCGCACCGCGGCGCGAGCGATCGTATTCGTGCACGAACCGCGTTCCACCAAAGACGCCGACACCGCGCTGAATTTCTCGATGGAAGGCTACAACGGCGCCGGTGCCGACGATCGTCCGCCGGAACTGCTGCCGTTCGCATGGGCGCCGGGCTGGAATTCGCCGCAGGCGTGGAACAAGTTTCAGACCGAGGTGGGCGGCGCGTTGCGCGGCGGCGATCCCGGCGTTCACCTGTTCGAAGCGAAACCTCAGTCAGCGCCGCGTTACTTCGCGCCGACGACCCCTCAAAGGGGCAGCGGGCTCGCGTTGATTCCGCTACACGAACATTTCGGATCCGAGGAACTGTCCAGTCTCGCCGAACCGATCAAAGCCCGCAGCGCGCCCGGTTATGTCGTCCTCAACGGCGCCGACGCGCAGCGCCTCGGCATCGACGACCAGAGCCTTGCCCGCGTCACGATCGGCAGCGTCACGGTGAACCTCGCAGTGAGAGCCCGCGGCAGCTTCCC
>JANLUG010000546.1:0-6339 GCA_031363335.1 Gammaproteobacteria bacterium | reverse complement strand
GACGACATCATCCTGGTCGGCGGCGCGACATCGGCCGCGGGCGTGACGCAAAAGGGATATACGCTCGTCGATTCGCGGCTGGCGCTGCAGTGGAACATGGAGAACAGCAGCTTCCTGCGGCTGTCGTTGATCGGGAAAAATCTGACGGACGAGGAGTATCTGCAGGAAGCACTGCCGCTCGCCGTACCCGGTTTGACGGCGTTTGCCGGTGGCTTCCAGGGCTGGGGTCCGCCGCGAACGATTGCGCTCGAGTTGTTGTATCAGCACTGATCGGACTTCGGTGCATCTGAAAAAGCCGGCCTCTGCGCCGGCTTTTTTTCATTCTTTGTTCATTAGTTGTTGAGTTCGCCGTTACTGAGGTGTATCAAGTTGTAACCGGACGCGCCTGGGGCGCTGTGGGTCGGTGGGGATGCTGAGAGATCGCTGGTTCGACTGAGGGGGAATCAATTTGAAATCTGCATATCGCATTGGGCGGGATGTGGCTGTGCTCATCGCACTGTCGTCTGCACAAGTTGGCTACGCTGCGGCTACCGCCGCGGCGGGGAACGTCGAAGAAATCGTCGTCACCGGTTCATACATCAAAGGCACGCCGGAAAACTCGGCAGCGCCGGTCGATGTCATCACCAACCAGGATCTCCAGGATGTCGGCAACCCGAACATCCAGGAGTTCATCAAGGATCTAGGGATTGCGTCCGGGCTGTTGGCCGAGACGAACCAGTTCAACGCGCCTGCGCAAGGCACCGAAGGCATCGTGACGATCAACCTGCGCGGGTTGGGCGCGGGTCGTACGTTGACGCTGATCAACGGACGCCGGCAAGTCGCGACCGAAAGCAACGGCGTCGACGTCAGTGCGTTTCCGATGGCGGCCTTTGGTCGGACGGAAATCCTGAAGGACGCGGCGGCGGTCACCTACGGCTCCGACGCAATCGCCGGCGTTGTGAATTTCATCTCCCGCGAGGGTTTCGAAGGCTTCGAGATCAGCGGCTCCAATACCTGGCTCGAAGAATCGAACGGCAACAACACGATCAGCGCGATCGGCGGTTGGGCGGGCGAGCGGATGAACGGTTTCGTTGCCGCCGAGTTCGATCATCGCAGCGAACTCGCAATCAAAGACAAAGACTGGGGGTTGCTGCCGTTCGCGCAGAACTTCAACGGTGGTTGGTCAACCACCGGCATGCCCGGCACCACGTACCTGCGCAATCCGGCAATTCCTGTAGGCGCTGCGAGTCTGCCAGGGACGAACCAGCAGCAATTTCGTGGGATAGATCCGCAGTGCGTACCGCTCGGCGGCGATCCCGCGCTCGGACCCTGCGGGTTCCAATTCACGTTCTTCGACAACCTGATCGAAAAGACCAACACGAACAAGTATTACGGCGAGTTCAACTACGACGTGAGCGATTCTTCCAAATTCCACGTCGAGGCCCTGTACTCGTATCTCGACATGCCGCACTGGAATTCATCGCCCGGCTATCCCCCGAACTCACTGTACGGTCCCGACCGGATCGTGCCGGCGAACAACCCCGGACTGATCCAGTACAAAGCGGACTATCCGGCGCTGTTCGCCTGTGTCGCCACGAACACCTGCAGTGCAACAGTTCCTCTTCCTGCGGGAACGACGATTGCGAATGTGCAGGTGTATCAACGCTCGCGGATGCTCGGTGTGAACGGTCGCGACGGCGAGGCGCTGTCGGCGTACCGCGAAGTCGCCACGTGGCGGCTCGGCACGAGTCTGATCGGCGAGGCGTTCGACGGTGCGCTCGGTTACAACTTCGCAGTCACGTACTCGAACCGGAACCGCAAGAGCAACGGCTACGACATGCAGGTGCAGGGGATGGCGTTCGCGTTGAACGGCCTCGGTGGCCCGGGATGCACGCCCGGCGGCGCCAACCCCGCCACTTCGACGGCCGGCGCCGGTCCGTGTCAATGGTTCAATCCGTTCTCCGAGGCGATCGCGTTCTCGGCACCGAAAGGCATCGCGAATCCGACCTTCAATCCGACCGTGGCCAATTCCGACGAGCTGATCAACTGGCTGACGCTCGAAGCGTCGGGCCGCGAGATCAACGAGTTGTTGGTATGGGACGCAATCTTCAACGGCGAACTCGAGCAGTTCGAATTACCCGGCGGCAAGATCGGCTGGGCAGCCGGATTCCAGGCGCGCAATGAGAAATACCAGACGGAACTGAGCGATGTCGCAAACCGTGCGGTGTCGCCCTGCCCGTGGACGGACCCATTCGCGGTCACGATGGGGTTCGTCACCGCCGGTCAACTCAGCCCGAATTGCAATATCAAGACCGGCCGGTTGGCGTTCGGTATTCCCGCTGACAACGCGAACACGAGCAGAACGGTCTATGCGCTCTTCTCGGAATTCGCGCTGCCGATCACCGATACGTTGAACATGCAGGCGGCGGTTCGCTTCGAAGATTACGGCTCGCAAGGCGGTTCGACGATCGATCCGAAGCTGGCGCTCAAATGGCAGGCGCTCGATTGGATCGCGCTACGGGGTTCGATCTCGACGACATTCCGAGGTCCGCCGCTGTCCTACCTCAGCGGCGTGAATTCCTTCCTTGCGAACTTCCCCGCGCCTCTGCTCGCGTACCGTGCCGTGAACGTGGTCGGCAATCCGGACCTGCAGCCGGAGCGCGCGGTCGTGTTCAATACCGGTCTGATCGTTGAAGTCGGCGGTTTCACCGGTACGGCCGACTACTGGAACTTCAACTTCTCCGACCCGTTCCAGACGGAGGCCTACGATCAAGTACTCACCGCGTATAACGCGGCCGGCTGTTTCAACACCGGTGCGGGTGTGGGGTCGGCGACGTGCAACGATCTGCGTCTACATGTCGAGCCGCTGGGAGCGACGACCGCGCTGATGGAGGCCATCAACGTCAACATCATTAACGGCGGCAAGATCAAGACGGATGGTGTCGACGTTTCGCTGCGGTACTTGTTCAGTGATGTGATGGGCGGCGAACTGACCGTCGGAACGGAAGCGACGTACACGATCAAGTATGACTCGGACGATTTCAAAACGCTGGGCGGTACGACGCTTGCAACAGGTGGCGATTTCGTCGGCTTGATGAACATCGGTAAAAACCCGTTCTATCCATTACCTGACTTGAAGGGCAATGCGTTCGTCAGATTTGCATGGAACGACTGGCGCTTCTCGTACACCCTCCGCTACGTCGGCGACTACACGGACAGGGCCGCGATCGGCGCGAATGCAAATCTCGTCGATGTCGACTCCTTCACTACGCAGGACGTGACCGCGATGTATACGTGGAAGGACCTGAACATTGCGGCGTCGGTCTTCAATCTCACGGACGAGGATCCCCCATCGGCGTTCCAGCCGCTGAACTACGATCCGTATACCGCCAATCCGTTTGGCCGGATGGTCAAGCTGCAACTCACATACACGCTCGGCGCGAAGTAAGTCTCCGCTCAGCGTTCTAGAATCGGGCCGGTCTGGTGAACAGACCGGCCCGTTTTTTTTTGGAGGATCCGCATGCCGTATGACTACAAACTGCTGAACGTCGAGATCGAAGGTCGCATCGCGTGGGCTACTGTGAATGCGCCGCCCATCAACGTGATTACGCTGCCGCTGTATGCGGAGATCTCGGCCTTATCGAAAGAACTCAAAGCCGATCCCGAATTGACAGTGGTCGTGCTGAAAAGCGCCGATCCGGATTTCTTCCTGGCCCATTTCGACGTGAGTGCGATTCTGCAATTCCCGACACATGAGCCTGCTCAGCGCGACCCCGAACTGAACGACTATCACGCGATGTGCGAACGATTCCGCACGATGGACAAAGTGACGATCGCGCAGATCGAAGGGCGCGTCGGTGGTGGCGGCAGCGAACTGGTGTCGTCATTCGACATGCGTTTCGGCGTGCGCGGCAAAACCAAAATCAATCAGATGGAAGTGCCGCTCGGCATACTGCCCGGCGGTACCGGCACGCAGCGCCTTCCACGCCTTGTCGGCCGCGGCCGCGCGCTCGAGATCATTCTCGGTGCAGAAGACCTCGATGCGGAGACCGCGGAGCGCTGGGGTTATCTGAACAGGATCTTCGGTGCAGCCGAGATCGGCCCCTTTGTCGAGGCGTTGGCACGCCGCATCGCGACGTTCCCGGTGGAAGCGATACGGCTCGCCAAGGAAAGCGTGAACAACGCCGAGAAGCCGCTCTCGGAGTCGTTGCCGGACGAGGCGTTCTTGTTTCAGCGCACGCTGCGTACCGAAGGCGCACAGCGCAACATGCGCCGCTTTCTGGAGATGGGTGGACAGACGCGCGAAGGTGAGCTGAAAGTCGGCGAACTGATGGCGAAGGTCGCCAAGCCTTGACGGTTCGGCAGCTGGAACTGCTGGCCGCCGGGCTCGTCTTCGAAGCCGATGTCGCGGGCGTTCCCGGCTCGCCGCTCGTGCTGTTGCTGCACGGCTTTCCGCAGACGAGTCATACGTGGCGGCATCAGCTTCCGGCGCTAGCGGCGGCGGGCTATTTCGCCGTTGCGCCGAATCAGCGCGGCTACTCGCCGCACGCGCGACCTGGGCGGGTGGAAGACTATTCGACTGATCGATTGATCGCCGATGCCCGCACTATGGTGAAGTCGCTGGGATACCAGCGGTACAACCTGGTTGGCCACGATTGGGGCGGCCAGTTGTCGTGGTTGATCGCCGCGCAGTTCCCGGGTGATCTCGACAGTCTCACGATTCTGTCGCGGCCGCATCCGGCTGCGTTCGCGCGTGCGATGAAGGCCGACACGGCGCAGGCGGACCGCTCGAAACATCATCGTGCGTTCCAGGATGAGAACGCTGCCGCAGAGCTGCTCGCTGAAGGCGCCAAACGGTTGCGCGGCACGTTGCGCCATCAGGGAGTAGCAGAAGCGGATGTCGATGCTTACCTGAGCCGACTCGGCACGTTCGATGCGCTGAACGCGGCGATCAACTGGTATCGCGCACCGCGCGCGGCCGGCAGCACGCTCGCGCTTCCGGATGTGCCGGCGGCCAGCGTGCCAACGATGTATCTATGGGGCGACCAGGACGCCACGGTCGGTCGTGTGGCTGCAGAGGCTACCGCCGAATTCGTGACCGGCCCCTATCGGTTCGAAGTGCTGCCTGGTGTCGGGCACTTCATCACCGATCAGGCGCCGGAACGTGCTACCGAGTTATTGCTGCAGCACGTCGGCGCTTATTCGGACCTCAAGCGACCTTAACGGGCGGCTGGTTCTCACTGCTCGCCAGAATCACGTCGTCCGGCGTCGAGAGAATGCGTTCGTAGGCGCCCGGCGGATAGTTCGTCATGTGCGGGCCGGGTGCGTTTACGCCCGGTTGTTTCACGGTGCCGCCCTGGTCTTTGTAGTCGCCCGGCTTCTTGTAGCGGGCGAGCTCCAGCGGGCTGATGCCGGCCAGCGCCATCACTTCGGGATCGATCCATGCGCGCGCGTCGATCGGTTCGTTCGAATACGACAGTTCCAGCGACAGATTTTCCAGACCGGCGAAGTAGATCGATTTGCACATGCCGTGGTCGAGCGGCCCGAGCACCGGTATGCCTTTCGAGCGGATGCGATCGCGCATCGCCATCAGCTCTTCGTCGTTCTTCACGCGGAACGCGAGATGCTGCATCACGCCGCGCGCGCAATTCGAGCCGGGATTGCCGGCGTGCGTCTTGCCGAGTTCGACCGGGATCTTCTCGATGTCGGGATTGCAGACGAACGCAACCGCGCTCTCGTCGTTCAGGCGCAGGAAGCCATGCCACGTATTCGCCACGCCGTGCATCCAATACAGCGCGACGAGTTCCATGCCGAGCACGTCGGTGAAGTACTCGATCTGCGATTTCATGTTTGCCGTGGTGATGGCGATGTGGTGCAAACCGTCGACTTTGTTCATGGTGCTGATTCCTCGTTGGTTGTTCCGGCCACATTTTTGTGGCGGCGCGCTTCTGATCGATCTGCGCCTACGTTCGGCACCCAGGTGATTCGCGCTGGCTGCAGATGGGCTTAGTCGGCCGGTGCCCGTGGTTCATTGAGGCGGTCCGGCGCTCCCCGCATTCCGGTTCACGTCGCGCATGAACTGATCCGATGCCTCCTTATCAGCGTCGATTCCGGCCTGTGTGCGGCAGACCTTCCTCCGCACGTTCGAACCAGTGACGTTTTCGCGCTTGCAGATCAGCTTGCGTGAGTAGTCCTGCTTGGCGGCTGCCTCGGTTTTCCCGATTCGATCCGTCGCCGTCTCTGCGGCGCCCGTCTCACCGCCGAGCGCGGACGGGCACATGGCCGCACATAGCAAGATTGCCGCACCGCGCAGAACGGTGTGCGTGACAGCCGCATCGATTGGAATTCGCATACGTCCTC
>JANLUG010000508.1:0-1437 GCA_031363335.1 Gammaproteobacteria bacterium | reverse complement strand
CATTCTCGGCAATCTCCATCGCCAGCGCGCGCGCGGCGTCGCGCAGACCGCTCTGGTCGACGATCTGATCGGCGAGTCCGATCTTCAACGCTTCCTCACCGCTCAAGCGTCTGCCGGTGAAGAACATCAGATTCGCAGCCTGTTGGCCGACAAGGCGCGGCAGCGTCACGGTGAGACCGAAGCCCGGATGAATGCCGAGCTTCGCGAAGTTCGCGGCAAAACGGGCTTCAGGCGAGACGACGCGAAAATCCGGCACGAGTGCGAGGCCGAGCCCGCCGCCGATCGCTGGTCCTTGAATCGCGCCGACGACGGGTTTTTTGCAGCTGAACAGACGAACGGCTTCGCGGTACAGCTTGCCGGTGGTGTTGCGGAAGCCTTCCTCTGTAAAATCCGCGCTTCCCGACCCGTCGCTCCGACCGCTTCCGAAGTTCGCCCCCGCACAAAACGATTTGCCTTGGGCCGCCAGTACGATGGCCCGGCACCGCGGGTCTTCGTCCATTGCGGAGAATGCATCTGCGATCTGGCCGATCAGGCTGAAGTCGAAGAAGTTGTGTGGCGGACGTTGAATCTCGATGGTGGCGACGTGGCCGTCGAGCGTGACGCCGATGTCGGTGAAGGTGGGTGCTGGCATGTTCGCGGTGCCTCGTTTGAATGGGTCAACGTGATGGTGCAGTGGACGGCCCACGGCACTTTTCGAAAGGGCGGCAATGTTAGCAACATTCACGGGGCGGACCTAGCAAGCCATGGCGGAAGAAGCGGAAGCGGTCGAACAGCATCAGCGGCCGAGCATCATGCAGCTCGCGCTGCCGGCCATTCTCGGCAATCTGCTGTACGGCATCGTCGGTCTCGTGCAAACGAAAGTCGTCGGTCAACTCGGCGCGGAGGCGCTCGCCACGGTCGGAGCGGGGCAACGCGTATTTTTCGCGCTGCAGGCCGTGATGATGGCGATTGGCGCGGGCACCACTGCGTTGGTCGCGCGGGCCTGGGGACGCAACGATGAGGTCGAAGCCGGACGCATCACCATCGCGTCGCTGGTGCTCGGCGGCGTGTTCGGTCTCCTGCTCACGATCCCCGGTGTGTTCTTTTCGAGTCACGTCGCGTCGATCTTCGGCTTGGACGCGCACACGGTCGAACTCGCGGCAGCGAACATCCGTTGGCTGTCGATCTTCAATGTCGCTTTCGCTGCGAACTTCATCATGGGCGGTGCGCTGCGAGCGGCTGGCGATGCATGGACTCCGCTGTACGTCGGAGTGTTCGTGAACATCGTGAACATTCCGCTGCTGTATGGATTCGTATTCGGGCTGTGGGGCATGCCGGCAATGGGGGTTGCGGGTGCGGCGCTGGCAGCCGGCCTCTCGTTCACGCTCGGCGGGGTGATTCTCGTCGGCCTGTGGTGGAATCAGAAGCTGATGATCCGGCACATTCGCGGCGGCTGGT
>JANLUG010000406.1:0-7515 GCA_031363335.1 Gammaproteobacteria bacterium | reverse complement strand
TCGGCTTCGATTTGCGCGAGACCGATGAACGCCGGGTTGCGTCGTCGCAGAATGTCGTTCACCTTCGCGTGCTGCTGGTAGTGCTGGCCTTCCTGCGAACAGAACCGGTTCATCTGCTCTTTCAGCCGCGGGTCGTCGACGTCCTTCAGCGCCGCGCGCACCGACCGCATCAGATACGGTTCGAGATACGGCATCGTCATCCAGTACGCATGCGAGCCGTACGACAGCACTGGATCGTTGCGGAAGAAGCAGAGATCGATGTCGTCGCTGAAATGGAAATCCATCTTTCGTATCGGCATGTCCTGTATGAGTGTCGTCACGATGGCTTCTCATCGTTCGACACGGCTTGCACATAGACGCCGCGCGCGATCATGTTGCCGTATGCACGGTAACGCCGCCGCCACAGATCGGGCTCGAATCCGGACTGCCCCAGGATGTCTTTGATGTAGGGATCCATCAGCAGCGTGCCGGTTTCGAGGAACATGAAGAGAAACGGCAGCCACAGCCGATCGACCTCTGGTCGGATGCGGCCTTGTGCATCGAGACGATCGATCGATGCACGTACGATGTCGAAGTAGCGTCGAAACAGCTTCGCGCCCCACGGTGTCTCTTCGAGCAGGGCGCGGCGGAAGTAGCGGCAGAACACCGGCCATTCTTCTGCGATTTCTGAAACCCACTGATCCACCGAGCGGACCATGTCGCGCGGCGCCTTGTCTTCGACGCGGCCGGCGGCGTCTCCATAGAATCGTTCGAAGCGCTCGATGAAGTACTCATCGACGGCCTGGCGCAGGCCTTCCTTCGAACCGTAGTGGTGATTGATCAGGCCGACTGAGACGTTTGCTTGTGCGGCGATGTCGCGTGTGGTGACGCTGTCGAAGCCGCGTTGTGCGAACAGTTCCATTGCGCACAGCAGGATGCGGTCGCGACCTGACGCGGTATCGACCAGCTTCAGCTTGTTGTCAGTTGTCATATCGACGCATCCCTGTATTCATTCGAAGCACAAGAAGCCCTGGCTGAACGCGGCTTGCCCGTCCTGTGTAAACACCGTGAAGAACAGCACTGTGTTTGATGTGTTGGTGACGCTCAATCGCAACACGGACGGCATTGGGACCATGGCCGAGAAACGTCCGCCGAGGCGCCTTACGCGGGTCGGATCGGCACCGAGGTATTCGTCGACGAGGCGGGTGATTGCAAGTGCCAGCGTCGCGGTTCCGTGCAGGATGATGTCAGGCAGTCCCGCCCCGAGTGCGACCGCGCGATCGGTGTGGATCGGATTCCAGATTCGAGCGCATTCGGTGTAGACATGTGCCGCGCCGGCCGGTAGGTGGATGGAGAAGCTGCGTTCGTCACCAACGGTTTTACCCGGCTGCGGTAGCGCCGGCGGCGACTCTGCTTCGCACGGTGCGCCGGTGACTTCGACACCGCGGCTGATTCCCAGCTGATACGTACGCGCGACCAATGCACCATGCTGATCAACGGTGTCGAGGCGCGTCGTTTGAGCTGCGCCGGGTTTGATCGCCGTCAGACCGATGACGGTTGCTTGTGTCGTCAGCACGTCGCCGGCGCGGATCGGTCGGTAGACGTGCAGGTCGTGCGCCGCGTGGACACCGCGGGCACTCTCGGCCGGCGTGGTCGTCTCGTAGCCGGGTAGCTTGCGGCTGGACAGGATGACCGGCCACTCGAGACAGACCGGAAAAACCGGATGCGCGATCAGCGGCTGCGCTTCGGGGTCCATATACCTCGGATTCGAGTCGCCGATGCCGGCGGCGTAGGCCATCAACCAACGGTTATCCACTGTGTGGGTTATCGCTTCGGTGCGTGCACCGACCATGCGGGTGGACAGGGGCATGCCGGAACTCCCTCGTTGATCGGATTGATCCTAATCATTTGATCAGTAAAAGGTCAACTGGTATGATGATATTTGATGAACAGATGATTAGTCGCTATGTCGGGTATCCGAGTGATCCACGCTTTCCTATCCCGGCATGTCGCCCAGCGCCCCAACGCAGAGGCGGTGGTGAGTGGCGACACGCGCCTCGACTTCGCGACGCTAACTGCGCAGGTCGACGCGATCGCGCGGGGGTTGCTCGCGCACGGCATCAAGCGCGGCGATCGCGTGGCCACGCTCGCGCCCCCCGGCCTCGACTTTTGGGTGACTTACCTCGCGACGGTCTCGATCGGCGCGGTCTGGCATGGCATCAATCCGGTGTACCGCGAGCGTGAGTTCGCCTACCTGCTCGACGATGCGAAACCGAGCCTGGTGTTCGTCCGCTCGCCGTTCGACGGGCGCGACTACGACGTTGAATTGCAGGCGGTGCCTAGCGAGGTGGGCTGCTTCGTTACATTTGGCGATCCGCGCGGCAAAGCGAAATCGTTAGAGGAATTCCTTTTGACGGGTGCGAGAGTCAGCCCGGAACAGCTCGACGCCGCGCGCGATGCCGTAGTGCCAGAAGACATCGCGGTCATCGTCTATACATCCGGCACCACGGGGCAGCCGAAGGGCGCGATGCTGTCGCATCAGACCATCGTGCAGTCGGCGCTCGCGAACGCGGCGTGGATGGGCGATCGCATCGCGAGCACCGTGTGCGCCGCGCCGACGAACCACGTCGGTGCGCTCAACAATCTGTGCATGAACGTTTTCGCGGCGGGCGGGCGGATCATCTTCTACCACCGCGTGGACATGGCCGCACTCGGCCGGATCCGTCGCGCGGAACAACCGACTTATCTCGTCACCAGCCCGACGGGCTTCATGATGACGATGAACGCCCCTGGCTTCGATGCACGTAAGCTCGCTCATACGCAGCTGATCGTGTGTGGCGGTGCCACCACGCCGCTGAGCATTCTGCAGGCTTGGGAGGGCGTGGGCTGTCCGATTGTGTCGGTGTACGGTCAAACCGAAACGTGCGGGATCATCACGCACACCGATATCGCGGCGCCGCTGGCGGATGTGGCGGCGACGATCGGTCGACCGCTACCCGGCTGCGACTTCAGAGTGGCGCGCTCCGACGGCAGCGCGTGCGACGTCGGTGAAACGGGTGAACTGCAGTTCCGCGGCCCGTACGTGATGAGTGGCTACTACAACCGTGCCGATGCCACGCGAGACGCTTTCACGGCGGACGGTTATCTACACACGGGTGATCTCGGCTATCTTCGCGCCGACGGCAACATCGTGTTCATCGGCCGCCTGAAGGAGATGTTCAAATCGGGCGGTTACAACGTGTATCCGTTGGAGATTGAGCAGGCGATTGCAGAACATCCCGACGTGTTGATCGCCGCGGTGCTGCCAGTGCCGCATCCGATGTATCAGGAAGTAGGTCACGCGTTCGTGATTCCGGCAGCGGGCCGGAGCTTGACCCGGACCGAGCTACGTGCGTTTCTGAAGAGCCGCGTCGCGAACTACAAGGTGCCGAAGGACTTCACGATCGAACGCGAGTTGCCGACGTTGCCGAACGGGAAGATCGACAAGCGAGCGCTTGCCGCGCGGCTCGGGGCGTCGGCTGAAGGAGATTTGAATAGGAGGGGCGATCGATGAACGCGTTGAACCTGTCGATGGACGTGCTGGGACGTGTCTTGCTCGGACTCTACTTCCTGGTGCCGGGTATCTCCAAGATCGTCGGCTTTGCCACGATGGCGGCATACATGAAGCAGCACGGCGTGCCGCTGGTAACGCCGCTGCTCGCGCTCACGATCGTTGTCCAGATCGGCGGTGGACTCGCGCTGATCGCCGGGTGGCGGACCCATGTCGCCGCATTTCTACTGGCGGGCCTCACGCTGCTGATCAGCGTCTTCATGCACGACTTCTGGAACGCTTACGAAGGCGGCGATCAGGGCCACGAGATGCAGAACTTCATCAAAAATCTCGGCATCTTCGCGGGGCTCCTGATCCTTGCAGCGCGTGGCGCGCCCCGAGCCTCATTGGACGCTCGCGCTGCGGCCTGAGTTGTGGTGCTCGATATGGCTAAGCCGCTGAAACTGCTGTATTCGCCGGCGTTCATCAAAACGCTGGCGACCGATGTGGCGGCCGTATCGTCGCGATTCGATGCCGAGGGCTTCGTGCGAGCGGTGCTCGGGCGCGGCTGGCGCGATCTGGAACTCAAACAACGGGTGCGGCGTATTGCGACCACGCTCGCCGGAACGGTGCCGGGCAACTACCGCGCTCAACTTGCGACGCTTACGCGGATCGCGGGCAATTATCGTGGCTTCACTGGCACGTTGTTTCCGGATTTCGTCGAGGTGTGCGGACTCGACGACTTCGATGCATCGATACCGGCTCTTGCGCACTTCACCCAGTATTCGACCAGTGAATTCGCGGTGCGCCCGTTCATCGTGCGTGACGAAGACCGCACGCTGCGCGTAATGCGGGCGTGGGCGGAAGACCCGAACGAACATGTGCGGCGCCTGGCCAGCGAAGGATGCCGCCCGCGGTTGCCGTGGGGCATCGCGCTGCAGCGTTTCAAGGTCGACCCGACGCCGATCCTGCCGATCCTCGAGCGTTTGCGCGCCGACCCGAGTGAGTATGTCCGCCGCAGTGTCGCGAACAATCTGAACGATATCTGTAAGGACCATCCGGACCTGATCGTCGAACTCGCAACACGCTGGATCGGCGCATCCGACGCCACGGACCAAATGGTCAAACACGCGTGCCGAACGCTGCTGAAGCGCGGTGACCAGCGGGCGCTGCGGCTGTTCGGCCAGCACGACGACGTACCCGTCACCGTCAAACTGACGCTGTCGTCGAAGACTGTCGCGATCGGAGAGCGGCTGTCGTTCGAATGCCGGGTTCGCACGGACGCCGACACATCCGCACGAATCGAATACACCATCGACTTCGTCACGAAGACCGGCAGGACCCTGCATAAGATATTCAAGATAGGCGATAGACAGTTGTCTGGAGGGGCGCCGTTGGTGCTTCAACGACAACACCGCTTTATCGATTTCACGACGCGCAAACACTATGCGGGCACCCATCGTATCGGCATCGTCGTCAACGGTGTACGACGCGGACAGCAACAATTCGATGTTGTTTGCCGCGGGTTCGGTCCTCCCGCAGGCAACAAAAAGCGACACGTGACGAGGTGAGGCCCGTGCTCAACGTGCCAACGAGGTCTGTACACTCGTACGCATTTGCAAGATCGGTTGACCGTCCTCATGCGAACCCAGGTCGCCATCATCGGCGCCGGCCCGGCCGGCATGTTTCTGGCGCATCTGCTGAAAGCACGACGTATCGGCTGTGTGGTGCTCGAGCGGCACAGCCGCGCGTATGTCGAAGGCCGAGTACGAGCGGGCGTGCTCGAACAAATCACCATCGATACGCTGGCCGAGCTCGGCCTCGACACGCGCCTGCGCGAGCAGGGGCTGGTGCACGAAGGCATCAACCTGCTTTATGACGACTCATTGATCCACATCGATCTGAAGGCGCTCACCGGATCGAGCATCACGGTGTACGGCCAGCAGGAAGTGATGAGGGATCTGTTCGATGCCGCGGAGGAAAGCGGACCGGTTGTCGTATTCGACGCGGAAGACGTGGCGTTACACAACGTAAGCGGCAATGGCGCCTACGTGACCTGGAGATCGGAGGGGCGGGAACGGCGGCTCGATTGCGAGTTCATCTGCGGTTGCGACGGTTCCCACAGCGTGTGTCGCACTGCCATTCCACGATCGGCGCAGCAGACCTTCGAGCGGGTTTATCCGTTCAGCTGGCTCGGCATTCTGGCAGATGTGCCGCCGGCCAATCACGAGCTGATCTATTGCAATCACGCCAACGGTTTCGCGCTGGCGAGCATGCGTTCCGCAACACGCAGTCGCTACTACCTTCAGTGCGGAATCGACGAGACGATCGAGAGCTGGCCGGATGCGCGTTTCTGGGACGAGTTGTGTGTTCGCTTGGGTCCGGTTGGGTCGACCGTGACGCGGGGACCCTCGTTTGAAAAGAGCATTACTCCACTGCGCAGCTTCGTTTGCGAGCCGCTGCGCTTCGGAAGACTCTTTCTCGCCGGCGACGCGGCCCACATCGTTCCGCCGGCCGGCGCCAAAGGGTTGAACCTGGCTGTCTCCGATGTGGTGCTGCTCGCCGACGCACTGCGAGACTTTTACGGAACGAGGAACGAGGACGCGCTGAAGTCGTACTCTGCGCGGGCACTGCGTCGGGTGTGGAAGGCGGAACGTTTTTCCTGGTGGTTCACCACGTTGATACACCGCTTCCCGGATATGGACGCGTTCGAGCGGAAGATGCAGCTGGCGGAACTGGACTATATTCGCTCGTCGCCGACGGCGCGGCGAAGTCTGGCCGAGAACTATGTCGGCCTCCCACTGGAGCGTTGAGAGCGCGTTGAGAGAGTTCATGAGCCGCGACATTCAATACAGCCCGGAGGATTCGAACGCTCAACCGCCGTCGCTGTTTCCAGACTACAAATCGACGGCGCTTCGCTCGCCGTCATCACCGTTGATCCGCGTCCCGCAAACGCTCACCGAAACCACGGGTCCAGCCGGATGCTGGGACAGGCTGATGGGCGCGGCGCTCGCCGATCTCACAACACAGCACCAGGGCGTACCGATCGGGCAACGCGTCGTGGTGTCGGGTCGGGTTCTGGATGAGAGGGGCAGAGCAATCCCCGATACCGTCATGGAAATCTGGCAGGCCAACGCGGCGGGTCGTTACATCCACGCGCGCGATACCTGGGATGCGCCGATAGATCCCAATTTCACCGGTGCCGGTCGCGTGGTAACTGATGAGCTTGGCCGATACAGCTTCACCACCGTGCGGCCCGGGGCGTATCCATGGGGCAATCACCATAACGCCTGGCGTCCGGCGCACATTCATCTATCGTTGCTCGGGCCCGCATTCGCGTCGCGCCTCGTGACGCAACTGTACTTTCCCGACGATCCGCTCATCGAGTTGGACCCCATCGCCAACTCCGTGCCGATGCCTTATCGCCAACGTCTGGTTGCGCGCTTCGACATCGAGAGCACGCGGCCGGCTTGGGCGCTGGGCTACAAATTCGACGTCGTGTTGCGCGGCCCGCTTGCTACGCCGATGGAGCCTTGAGCATGACGCTGTTCGACAATCAGGATTCAGAGCTATTCGGCCAGACACCATCGCAAACGATTGGCCCGTTCTTCCACTACGCGCTGCCGTGGAAGGGTGGCGCCGACCTCGTTGGCCAATCCGATCTCGGCGCGCGTGCCGATCTCTTCCCGCCGGAACACGACCTGCTCAACGCGAGCACGCCTAACGGAACTGTAAAGGGTCACCGGATCGAAATTCGCGGAACGGTATTCGATGGAGCAGGGAATCCGGTTGCCGACGCGCTCCTCGAAATCTGGCAAGCCAATGCGGCCGGTCGTTACCGGAGCCTCGACGACGACCGCGATCATCTACCGCTGGATGAAGCGTTTGTCGGCTTTGGTCGCTCTTCGACCAGCGAGCAGGGCGAGTATTGTTTCCGCACGGTTTTACCGGGGCGCGTGCCTGGCCCGGGGAACAGCCTTCAGGCGCCTCATATCGCGGTGAGTGTG
>JANLUG010000397.1:0-5176 GCA_031363335.1 Gammaproteobacteria bacterium | reverse complement strand
CGCGTCGGTGGTGGGGTGCGCGCTGTACTTCGTGCTCGCACACCGACATGCGCGCCCGCTCGGTTTCATGCGGGCACGGCCGACACGCGACGAGTTCGGAGCCGTTCTGCGTCTGGCGGTGCCGGGCGGCCTGCAACAACTGTTCGACACGCTGGCACTGACGCTGATGTATCGCATCGTCGGTGCCGTCGGCACGATCGAACTGGCTGCGTACGCGGTGCTGATCAATCTGGTCGGGCTCGTCGGACTACCGGCGTTTGCGCTGGGCAGTGCCGGTGCTGCGCTGGTCGGGCAGGCACTCGGCCGCGGCAACGTCGATGATGCGTCGCGCTGGGCGTGGGACGTGCTACGGGTCGGTGCGCTGAGCATGGCGGTGCTCGGCATACCGTTCTGGCTGGCGCCCGATCTGATCCTGTCGATCTGGCTTCACGAAAGCGCGGCGGTCGATGTCGCTCGCACACCGATGCGGATACTCGGCGCGATGATCGTCATCAACGGCGCGGGCTACATGCTGGCCGCGATGCTGAACGGCGCCGGTGACGTACGCCGCGTCACCTGGGTGAACCTGATTACGCAATGGTTCTGGTTGCTGCCGGGTGCGTGGTTGTTCGGTCCGGTGCTGGGAGGCGGATTGTTAGGCGTCTGGTGCATGCACCAATTCGGCTTCCGCGCGCTGCAATCGGTCGTGTACGTGCTGATCTGGCGCCGCCGGCGATGGGCTCACGTGCAGTTGTGAAGGAACGCGGGTATAGAATGCCGTCCGTTACGATGTACCGGACGAGACGACTCGAGTTGTGTATCCCATGGCGTTGAAGGCGACCGTCCACAAGGCGGATATTTCCATTTCGGACCTCGACCGCCACTACTACCAGGATCACGTCCTGACGCTGGCGCGACACCCCTCGGAAACTGACGAGCGCATGATGGTGCGGGTGCTCGCGTTTGTGCTGAATGCCGCAGAGCGCCTCGAGTTCGGCAAGGGGCTCAGCAACGAGGAGGAGCCTGCGCTCTGGCAAAAGAGCCTGTCGGGAGAAGTCGAGTTGTGGATCGATGTGGGGCATCCGGAAGAGAGACGTTTGCGCCGCGCGTCCGGCCGGGCCGATCAGGTGAAGGTGTATTGCTACGGGGGCCGCGCTTCGGAGTTGTGGTGGCAACAGAACGAAGCCGGACTCTCGCGACTGGCGAATCTGACTGTGGCATGCGTCGATGTAACCGGCATCGACCGTCTGGTGGAGCGCACGATGAAGTTGCAGTGCACGCTCGAGGGCGGCTACCTGTGGCTCTCCAACGGCGATGTGCAATGTGAGGTCATCGTCAAGCCGTGGCAGAGCAAACAGAATTGACCGACAACATCAAATCAGTGGAGCGCCATGAAAGACTTCAAAGGCAAACTCGCCGTTGTTACCGGCGGCGGCACGGGCATGGGACGAGAACTCGCGCGGCAGTTGAGCGCGGAGGGCTGTCATGTCGCGATGAGCGACGTCTCCGACGAGAACATGCGGGAAACAAAGCGCCTATGCGAGCAGTCGGGCACCTCGGTGCGCGTGACAACGCATCCTTGCGACGTCTCCGATGAAGCGCAGGTTCTCGCGTTTCGCGATGCCGTTCAGAGTGCACACGAGACCGACCACATCAATCTGTTGTTCAACAACGCAGGCATCGGCGGTGGCGGCAGTTTTATTATCGACGACCGCGCCGAGTGGGAACGTACATTCGGTGTGTGCTGGTTCGGCGTGTACTACAACAGTCGTGCATTCATGCCGTTGCTGGTTGCGAGCAGCGAGGGTTACATCGTCAACACGAGCAGCGTCAACGGATTCTGGGCGACGCTCGGACCAATGATTTCACACACGGCCTACAGCGCAGCGAAATTCGCGGTCAAGGGTTTCTCGGAAGCGCTCGTGACCGATCTGCGCTTGAACGCGCCGCACGTCAAAGTGGCCGTGGTGATGCCGGGCCACATCGGAACGTCGATCGCCATCAATACAGGCAAGGTGCTGGGCCGTCCGGCGCCGAAAGATATGAGTGCGGCCGACATCGCCATCATTCGAAAGCGGATGATTGAACGGGGCATGCCGGTAGGCAACGAAACCGACGATCAGATTCGCGCGGCGTTGCAGCAACAGGCGATCGATTTCCGCGACAAGGCGCCGTTGAGCGCCGTGCAAGCGGCGAACATTATCCTCGACGGCGTTCGTAACGACCGCTGGCGCATCCTCGTCGGCGACGACGCGCACGCGCTCGATCGTATGGTGCGTGAAGCGCCGGAACTCGCATATGAAGTGGACTTTCTGGCGTCGTTGCGCGGAGAGGGACATCTGAACTCCATTACGCGCTAGCAGCACCACCAGCAAACCGTTAGACCGGTTGATCGTTCGTCGGTATGGCGGCTTGACAGTCCCCGGAGAGCGGAATACAAAGGCGCTGCGTTGCCCCGACACACAGCGTAGCGCTCCGATGGTCAACGATTTGTGACGGTCATGGCTGGCGAGATTGAAGAAGACGAGGACGATTACGACATGCCGCTATCCGCAGAGGATCTCGATGATTTCGAGGGCGAAGGCGACGGAGAAGAAGAGGCGGTTGTGCTGGATCCGCGCGAGCGTGCGGCACGATCTCTGGAAATCCGGCGCAAGATCGAGTCACGTATCGAAGAGCGCAAAATGCGCAGCGACCTGGACTATCTCGAGGTCGACGACGACGCTGTCGAGGAAGACGACTCGGACGAGTAAGTCGTCCGACCTCCCCGTCGCGCGTTGAAGGTTCCCGGCGCGGTTCCTGCCGTCAGCGAACTGGTATTGGTCGGGGGCGGTCACAGCCACGTTCTGGTACTGCGACGATCACCATCCGCCGCATGCGATTCCGGTGAAGCCGATCGGGATGTTCACACCGCGTTGGCTCGCGCTGCTCGACACGTTGTGTCTCCGGGCGCGTGGCGGCGAACCGTTTCGAATCACGATCGTCGGTGGCGGCGCGGGAGGCGTGGAGTTGGCCCTGGCCGTCCATCACACGCTGACGGCGATCCGGTCCGATGTGCATGTCGGTCTGATCAGCGCAGGGACACATCTGTCGGAAGGGCACGCACCGCGCGCGCAGCGGCGCTTCGAAGCGATGTTGCCGGTGCGCGGCATCGATGTGCTGACAAAGTTCTCGGTTCGTGAAGTCGACGCTGCCGGCGTCAGTGACGGCGCCGGCCGGCGAGTCCGCAGCGACTTCGTCTTGTGGGTAACCGGCGTCGAAGCGCCGAAGTGGCTTCGGGCCACCGGCCTTGCGCTCGACGCGGAGGCGCTCGCGTTTGGCGTTGAATCGGTGCGGGGTCACCTGCAGCGGTTCGAGGGAATCTAGAAGAAGGTCGCGACGGCGGGTCGAAAGCGGTCCATGTCGACGAGAAACGAATCGTGTCCTTGAATCGACGGCAACGCCTGAAAATTCATTTCGGGAACGACCGTCCTCAGGCCGCCGGCGAGCTCCTCCTGCTGGTGCAGCGGGAACAGGAAGTCCGTCTCGACGCCGATCACCAGCGCGCGGTCGAGTTGCAGCCGCGACATTCCGCCGGCCAGGCTGCCGCCGTGGTCGGCAGCGTCGAACAGGTCCATCGCGCGGGACAGGTACAAATAACAATTCGCGTCGAACGCCCCAATGAACTTGTTGGCGTGCGCTTCCAGATACGATTCCACTTCGAAATCGATTCGAAATGGCCCGTGGTTGGCGACTTCGTCGGTGGCGCGTTCGCGTCCGAAGCGTTGGTCCCACTCCCGCGCAGACCGATACGTGATCATGCCGAGCTTGCGCGCCAGCCGCATGCCGCTGATAGGACCTTCGCCGGATGTGTAGTGCCCTTCATTCCACGCGGCATCCTTGCGGATAATTTCGCGTTGCAGCGACCTCAGCGCGATCGCGAACGGCAAGCTGCGGCTGGCGGATGAAATCGACACCAGGCCGCGCGAGAGATTCGGATACAGCATGCAGAACGCCAGCGCCGTCATTCCACCCATGGATGCGCCGACGGTGGCGAATAGCGACTCGATACCGAGCGATCGCACCACTTCGGCGCCCGCGCGCGCGATGTCCTCGACGCACAGCACCGGATAGGTGAGGCGGTACGCTCGGCCGGTCTCCGGGTTCGTCGAAGCGGGACCCGTTGAGCCGAAGCAACTACCCAACGAGTTGACGCAGATGACGAAGTAGCGGTTCGTATCAATAGGCTTGTCTGGACCCACCATGTCTTCCCACCATCCAGCCGAAGGGTCTTCGGGGGACGACGCAACATGGGCCGATGGCGACAGCCCGGTGAAAATCAGCACCGCATTGTCGCGGTCGCGGCTTTGTTGACCCCAAGTCTCGTAGGCGATCACCGGATCCTTCAATCGACCGCGCATCATCGGAAAAACGCCGGTCAGCTTCAGGAGTCTGCGAGCAGACGTCATGCAACGTCACCATGGGTCCGAACGAGGGACGGACTTTATAGCAAGCCGGTCCGGCATCCGGAAGTGCCGTTCTGGAACAAGCTGAGAACCATCGGCGGCCCGTATCGATAGCTTTGCGAACTCCGAATGATTGCGAAGGGTCTCCGAAAACACGCGCGACTCTCCAAAATGACTACATTTTGCGAAACGGTTCCGGCGTACTGTGACTCTGTTCTGAACCCATTCCGGAGCGGAGTTGCTCTATACGGACTTCTGCTGATCGCGGGTTTACCAACGAACCAACTGAGGTGCGCAATCCGACCGACATCATCGTGATGTCACGTATTTTTTCCGCGCAGTCTAGGCAGCAGCATCAGGCGTCGTACAATCGAAGCCGTAGTAAAGGAAGGGTCGCATGCTTCATCGAAGCGAACCGGGCGCAGTACCCGACCCATCGCAGCCGCGCGGACCGCATGCCGCTCGGGCGGCGGCTCCGCATCACCTGAGTCAGTCCGCGCCACTTCGCGGTTCGATCGGCGTGTTCATCAAGAACTATCAGTACGGCGGCACACAGCGAGTACTGCTACGACTCGCTAACAAGCTGTTCGACTACGGATATGCAGTGCACGTCGTGTGTCCCGGGACAGGCCCGTTGGAGTCGACGTTGCGCGATGGCGTTCGCCGCGTGCACATCGTGCCTGGAAGCCGCTCGTACGCGCGGACACTGGCGCTGCGCGCGCATCCCACGGCCGCGGCCCAGTTGATGCTGC
>JANLUG010000376.1:0-5817 GCA_031363335.1 Gammaproteobacteria bacterium | reverse complement strand
CTCGAGCCGTCCTGGGCGCTCCGAACGGCGCCATCCATGGCGCCTCAGGGTCCGGCGCATCAAGCCCCCACCACCACCAGATCGCGGCGTGTCCACCTTCAATTGGAAGCGCTGTCCGTTATCCCTGAATGGAGTCGCGGGTGACTGGGGGCGAGCGGCGGCGGGTCGGTGTGCAAGGACCCTCTTGCGCCATGGATGGCGCAAGGAAGAGCGCCCAGGGACGGCTTGAGCGTGTCCGGCACACCGACCCGCCGTCGCTCGCCTCCGACCGAAGTCGAACCGCTCGACCCCATTCGAAGTCGCACTCATCTACGCTCTACAATGGCTGCTCCCAAGCATCTGAGTACTTCATGCAGCAGAGTCTCGAGCGTCTGATTGCGCTGCTCGATCTGGAAGAGATCGACGTCAATCATTTTCGTGGATCGAGTCCGAACGAGGGTTGGCAGCGCGTGTACGGCGGACAGGTGATCGGCCAGGCGCTCGTGGCGGCGTCGCGCACGGTTACGCCGGAGCGCCACGCGCATTCGCTGCACGGCTATTTCCTGCGGCCGGGCGACACGTCGATTCCGATCCTGTATGTGGTCGATCGCATTCGCGACGGTAAGAGCTTCACGACGCGGCGCGTCGTCGCTGTGCAACACGGCAAGGCGATCTTCAACATGGCGATCTCGTTCCAGAACGACGAGGAAGGGATGAGCCATCAATTCGACATGCCGGATGTGCCGCAGCCGGAAGACCTCGAAGACGAAGGGTCACTGCGCAAGCGGCAGGCGCGCAACCTGCCGGCGGAGTATCGCGAGATGTTCACGCGCGAACGCCCGATCGAAGTGCGGCCTATCGAGCCGTACGACTTCTTCAATCCGGAGAAACGCGCGCCGTTCCAAAACGGTTGGATGCGCGCGCGCGACGCGCTACCCGACGATTTGCGGCTGCACCAGTGCGTGCTTGCCTACCTTTCCGATTGGTCGTTGCTCGACACGTCGTTGATGCCGCACGGCATCTCGTATACGCAGGCGAACGTGCAGAGCGCGAGCCTCGATCACGCGATGTGGTTTCACCGTCCGTTCCGCGCCGACGAGTGGCTGCTGTTCGTGCAGGACAGTCCCAGCGCATCCGGCGCGCGCGGCTTCAATCGCGGCTTGATATACCGACGCGACGGCGCCCTGGTGGCGAGCGTCGCCCAGGAAGGCTTGATCCGCCTGCACACCACGAAGACGAGTTGAAGCCGCCGTCCTCAGGCTTTGCATTCGGCCGGACTTGGCCACGATAATAACCAGCTTTGCGCCGGCGCCATCCGCGTCCGGTGCGACCTATCAGAAATCCCAGGGGGACCCGTGCCAGATATCGAACAAATTGCCTCATCGGTCGAATCGATCAGGAAGACGTTCGAGCAACACCGCTACATCTGCAGCAATCAGATCGCCACCGCCGTTTATCTGGCGTTCCACCTGAAAAAACCGGTACTGATCGAAGGGCCGCCGGGCGTCGGCAAGACGGAACTCGCGAAGACCACCGCAACGATGTTCGGGATTCCGCTGATCCGCCTGCAGTGTTACGAAGGTCTCGACGAAGCGAAAGCGTTGTACGAGTGGAAATACGGTAAGCAACTCCTGTACACACAAGTGTTGAAAGAGACGCTCGACGAAGTGCTGCAGGGGGCGAAAGGGTTCAAGGAATCCGTCACTCGATTGCACGAATTCGGCGACATCTTCTTTTCCGAGGAATTCATCGAGCCGCGCCCACTTCTCAAGGCGCTGAAGGAAGAGCACGGCTGCGTGCTGCTGATCGACGAAGTGGACAAGTCGGACCACGAATTCGAATCGCTGCTGCTCGAGATCCTGTCGGATTATCAGGTGTCGATTCCGGAGATCGGCACCGTCAAAGCCACCGCCGAGCCGCCGCTGGTGTTCCTGACGAGCAACAACACGCGCGAGATTTCCGACGCACTGAAACGCCGCTGCCTGCATCTGTACATTCCGTTCCCCGACGTCGAACTCGAGCAGCGCATCATCCATGCGCGTGTGCCGGAAATCCTGCCGGAGCTGCGCAGACAACTCGTCAACTTCATCCATGAACTGCGCGGGCTCGATCTGAAGAAGGTGCCGGCCATTTCCGAAACCATCGATTGGGCGCGCACGCTGCTGTTGCTGCATACGGATCGACTCGATCCCGAGTTGGTGCGCGACACGTTGAACGTCATCCTGAAATTCCAGGAAGACATCGTGAACGTCGAGGCCGAACTGACGACGTTGACGAGCAAGGCGATGAAGACCTGACACCGGCGCAGGCGTAATGGAACGCACCCTCTCCAACTTCATACGCGCGCTGCGCAACGCCGAAGTACGCGTTTCGACCGCCGAAACGCTCGATGCATTCAATGCGATGGAACTGGTCGGCTATCGCGATCGCGCCTTCCTGAAGGATGCGCTGTCGATGGTTCTGCCGAAGACCGCCGACGAAAAAGAGTCGTACAACGAGTGTTTCGACTCGTTCTTCTCGTTTAAGAAGTTCGAGACCGATCCACCTCGCCCCGACGACACGTCCGACGCGGACGAGTCAGGTGAGGGGCAAGACCACGACGAAGGTGAAGACGCCGAGGGTGGTCAGGGTGCCGAGGGCCGCGGCGAAGGCGCCGGCGGAACAGGCGGACGCAAGTCGAAGAAGCGCGGCGGCGCAGCGGTAAACGATGACGAGGATGAGGATCTCGGCGAAGGCGAGATGTCGGATCCGATCTCGACGCTCGGCAAACTGCTGATCGAAGGCGCGCGAACCGAACTGTCGATGGCGATGGCGAGTGCCGCCGAGGCGGTGAATCTGAAGGAAATCCAGGTCTTCACGCAGAAGGGCCTGTATACGCGGCGGATCATGGAACAGATGGGGCTGAACGATCTGTCGCGCGAAATTACCTCGCTGCGTCAGAGCCGCAGCACGCCGGCGCGCCGCCTCGGTCAGGAACTGAAGAAGCGCCGGGAGTGGTTGCGCGAACAGGTGCGCGACTACGTCGAACAGCAATTCCTGCTGCACGCGGACGCGACGGGGCGGCGTTTGCGCGAAGACCTGCTGCGCAAGGTCAAACTATCGAACGTCGAGCAACGCAACTTCCGACTCATTCAGGAAGTGGTGTTCCGGATGGCGAAGAAGCTGGCCGCACTGCACTCGCGGCGCAAAAAGGTATTCAAGCGCGGCGCGCTGAACGTGCCGCGCACATTGCGCCACAACATGGCCTACGACGGCGCGATCTTCGACCTGCACTGGAAGTCCGTGAAGATCGATCGCCCGAAAGTGTTTGCGATCTGCGACGTCAGCGGCTCCGTGGCGAACTACGCGCGGTTCATGCTGATGTTTCTCTACAGCCTCGAAGAGGTGATGCCGAAAGTGCGTTCGTTCGCATTCTCCTCCGACCTCGCCGAAGTGACGGAGCTGTTCGAACGCAACAAGATCGAGGATGCCATCGCGAAGGCGCTGCGCGACTACAGCGGCGGTTCCACCGATTACGGTCAGGCGTTCGTCGATTTCAAGAAGAACTGCCTCGACGACGTCGACAATCGCACCACCATCATCATTCTCGGCGATGCCCGCAACAACTACGGCGACCCGCGCACGGATATCCTCAAAGAGATGTACGACCGCTGCAAACGGCTGATCTGGCTGAACCCGGAATCGCGCAATAGCTGGACCGTCGGCGACGCCGAAATGCGGCGCTACTCGGCGTATTGCCACCAGGTCGAAGAGTGCAACAGCCTCATGCATTTGGAGCGGATAGTCGGTAATCTGCTGCGGACCATTCAATAGGCCGACCCACCGTGTCATGAGCGACGTCATCACCGACAGCGGCGACTCTTTCACGCGTACGGCCGGCCGTCAGCTCGCTCTTCTTGCACTCTTCGGCATGCTCGCATTCATCGCGCTCGCAATGCTGCTTGGCTGGCTGTCGAAGCTCACCAGCGGCGGCGGTTCACTGTCGGAAGCAGTCGATCCGCTGACCGGAACGATCACGCTCGCGATGGCGAGCGAACCACCGCAACTCGACAGTACCCGCGCCACCGACCAGGTGAGCGGCTTCGTGATCGGCCACGTCATGGAGAGTCTGTTGCGCCGCGGGCCCGGCACGACGTTGTTGCCCGGCGTTGCCGAACGCTGGCTAATCGATGCAAAAGGCGCCACGTTCTGGCTACGTGCGGACGCGCGCTGGAGCGACGGTAAGCCCGTCACCGCACGCGACTTCGTGTTTGCGTGGCGCAAGATCGTCGATCCGGCAAACGCTTCGGAGTATGCGTTCTTCCTGTATCCGCTGAAGAACGGCGAAGCGATCAATCGCGGCGAGTTACCAATTGAATCGTTGGGTGTACGTGCCGTCGACGATCGCACGCTCGCCGTCGACTTCGAGCGGCCGACTCCGTATTTCGAGAAGCTGGTCGTGTACGGCACGTATGGCCCGGTGCGCGAAGACTTCTACCAATCGTGTAACGGCCGCTACGGCGCCGACGCAGACACGATGCTGTACAACGGGCCGTTCCGCATCGCGAAGTGGGTGCACGGCGCACATCTGCGGTTCGAGAAGAATCCGTACTACTGGGATGCCGACCGGATCAAGCTCAACGTCGTCGACATGCCGTACGTCACCAACGATCCGAACGCGGTGCTCAACCTCTACAAAGACGGCAAGATCGCGACCGCGCCGCTGAGCGCAGAGACGCTGAACGATGCGTTAGAGCACCGCTGGAAGATCAATCGGTTCAACGACGGCTCGATCTTCTACACCGAATTCAATCATCGACCCGGCCGCATGACGGCGAACGTGAATCTGCGTCGCGCGCTGTCGCTGGTGTCAGACCCTGGGGAGCTGGTCTACAAGGTCATGAAGCTGCCGGGCAATCAGCCGGGCGTTTCGCTGTTCCCCGCGTGGTTACCGGGCGTGAACGGATTGTTCCGTCAGGAGTATCCACCCGAGCCGGTCCGCGTCGACGTTGCGCAAGCACGCCGATCTCTCGAGTTGGCGAAGCAGGAACTCGGCTTGGACACGTGGCCGCCGTTGATTCTGCTGACCGGCGACGATCCGCTGTCGAGCTCGCAAGCCGAGTATTTCCAGAACGTCTTCAAGCGCACGCTCGGGCTCGACGTGAAGATCGACAAGCAGATCTTCAAACAGCGCCTCGCAAAGATGACGGCCGGGGAGTTCGACATGGTGGCGGCCGGATGGGGGCCGGACTACGACGATCCGCTGACGTTCGGTGATCTGTTCACCTCGTGGAACAAGAACAATCGCGGCCTATACTCGAATCCCGAACTCGATCGCTACGTACGCATCGCCCAGAGCTCGCTCGATCCGAAGGTCCGGATGGATGCATTCGGCGCGATACAGAAGATCATCCAGGACGACGTAGTAATCGTTCCGAGCTACGAACGCGGGCTCGTCTACGTGCGCAATCCTCGACTCAAGGGCATCGTGCGACGCGTCGTCGGCGCGGATCCCGACTACACCAACGCGTACATCGAGGGGAGCAAGTGACGCTCCCTCTCGACCGTCTTCGATAGCGCCGAATGCTTCGCTACACGCTGAAACGACTCTTCCAGGGCATCATCACTGTTTGGTTCATCGCAACTGCGACGTTCGTTGCGATGCACGCCGTGCCGGGCGATCCGCTCATCCACGACAAAGCGGTAACCGCACAGATTCGAAAGAACCTGGAAATCAAATACGGTCTCGATAAGCCGGTGGTACAGCAGTACCTGATCTACATGGGCAACATGCTGAAGGGGGATTTTGGAATTTCGTTCACGCAGCAGAATCGCAGCGTCAACGACATCATCGTCAAA
>JANLUG010000325.1:0-1572 GCA_031363335.1 Gammaproteobacteria bacterium | reverse complement strand
TCGCCTTGGCCTCGCCCGCATGGGTGCCGGGTCCCGCCTGGGGGTGAATCTCCGCGGCCGACAATTTCAGGCGGAATCCACCTGATCCGAGCGATGACACGCTGAGAACCGAGATCGGCAAGCAGGGTCGCGCAGAATGGGCCTGCAATATATCGACCGAAATCGAGAACCCGAATTCCTTCAAGCACGCCTGTCATGTTCATCCCATCGCACGAATCCTCGACGCATTATGCCTGCGTGGAGCGGTTCGGCAGCGTGCAAGCGGCATTGTCGCTCGGCTAATATCCGCCGCCTGTCACGAAGATCCATATCGGCGGAGGGGACGTGGTCGGAATCACAGCTTTTGGCGGCTATGTGCCGCGCTTGCGGCTCACCCGCAAGGCCATCGTCGCAGCGCACGTGTGGGGCGATCCCGGTTTGAGGGGTAAGGCTCGCGGTGAACGGTCCATGTGCAACTGGGACGAAGACGCCGTGACGATGGGCGTGGAAGCCGCGCGCAATTGTCTCGCTTCAACCGCGGCATCTCCCGAAGCGATCTTGTTCGCGAGCACGAGTGCCCCTTTCGCGGACCGTCAGAATGCCGGCGTCATCAGCACTGCGTTGTCGCTCGGCGAAGACCTCGCGTCAGTCGACGTGACGTCGTCGCAGCGCGCCGGTGTAACCGCATTGATACAAGGCATCGCCGGAGTCCAGAGCGGCTTGTACCGGAACGCTTTGGTCGTTGCGGCCGACAAACGCAGGACGAAGGCGGCCAGTGCCGGTGAGCTCGCTTTCGGCGACGGCGCTGTGGCCGTGACGATCGGCCACGAATCGCCGCTGCTCGAGTTCGTTGCGGCGCACTCGGTTACCGTCGATTTCGTCGATCACTTTCGCGCCGCAACCGAGGCTTTCGACTACACGTGGGAGGAACGCTGGATCCGCGACGAAGGGCTCGCGAAGATCGTCCCTCCGGCAATTGCGAAGGTCCTGCACAAAGCGGGCATGAGCGCGTCGGAGATTTTGCACTTCATCATGCCGAGCACGATCGGTCGGGCGGTGGCGGGCATTGCCAAGCAGGCGGGTATTGCGGCGACCGCGGTGCGCGACAATCTCGAAGCGGTCTGCGGCGAAACCGGTGCCGCCCATCCCCTGGTGATGCTGCTGCATGCGGTCGAAACGGCGGTGAAGCCGGGCGATGCGATTCTGTTGGTCGGCTTCGGCCAAGGCTGCGATGCGGTCGTGCTGCGCGCGACCCCGGCCTTGGCTGCATTCAAATCGGCGGGCGGTATCGTTGCGGCATTGGCAAATCGTCAGGAAGAGACGAACTACCAGAAATTTCTGGCGTTCAACGAACTGATCACCCTGGAAAAAGGCATGCGCGCGGAGCGCGACGACTACAAGACCGCAATGACGGTCACGTACCGCAAGCGCGACATGTTGCTTGGCCTGGTCGGCGGACGCTGCACCCAATGCGGCACGCTGCAGTTCCCACGCGCCGACATCTGCGTGAATCCGCAATGCAAGGCGATGCATACGCAGGAGCCTCATAGCTTCCGGGACGAACGCGCGTCGGTGCTGACGTGGTCGGCCGAC
>JANLUG010000312.1:0-1976 GCA_031363335.1 Gammaproteobacteria bacterium | reverse complement strand
GTTCTTCCTCGTGTACGAAGGCAAGTCGTATCTGCGCGACGGCGTCAAACGCGTGTGGTTGAACGACGATCTGCAGTCGTTCACGCCGCTGCGGTTCATGCCGCCGGAACTGATGG
The DNA here is from genome assembly GCA_031363335.1 of Gammaproteobacteria bacterium. Taxonomy (GTDB): domain Bacteria; phylum Pseudomonadota; class Gammaproteobacteria; order Pseudomonadales; family Azotimanducaceae; genus DATJGR01. The sequence goes on along the minus strand of JANLUG010000312.1, from coordinate 1,860 downwards.
GCTACCAGGGTCACGCCGTGATCATGGATCCCGATATCTTCGCGGTGGGCGATATCTGGGAACTGCTGTCGCGCAACATGCAGGGCAAAGCGATCATCGCGCGAGCACGCTCCGGCACGAAGGGCCTCATCGATCACTGCATGGCATCCAGCGTGATGCTGCTCGACTGCGCGAAGCTGACGCATTGGCGTTGTGAGGCGCAGTTTCGTTCCATGTTCGAAATGAAGCTCGACTACTCCGACTGGATCTGTCTGAAGCACGAGGAGCGCGCGACGATCGGCCTGCTCGAGAACGAATGGAACGATTTCGATCGCCTGACCGGGAATACGAAGATGCTGCACACAACGCGGCGCAAGACGCAGCCGTGGAAGTCCGGGCTACCGGTCGACTGGCGCCCGGCGGAGCGCTTCCGCCTGTTTCCGCCGATCGGTTGGCTGATGCAGGCGCGACGAAGGCTGTTCGGCGAATACGCCTTCCTCGGCAACTACAAGGAACACCCGGACGCGAATCAGCAGCATCTGTTCTTCGGCCTGCTGCGCGAGTGCATCGAGCAGAAGCTCGTCACCGAAGACATGTTGCGCGCCGAGATGCAGCGTAATCACGTGCGACACGACGCATTCGAAGTACTCGACCGCACACCCGCGCTCGCGCCGCCGGGTCGCCCGCCGATCGCGTTACCGGGTTAACGTTCCTCGAGCAGCGCTCGCACGCGTTGCACCGTTCGCTCCACATCGCTGGATCCACCGGTCGCTGACGCCTTCAGCGCGCCGTCGGCGGCTGCATCGAGACGACGAATGCGTCCCGCATCGAGCAGCGCAGCGTGAATGCGCCGTACGTCGCGACGCATTCGCACCGGCCCGATGGACATGGCCAATCGATGCACCAGCGGCTTCCAACGAAACGCAGAGCGCGTCCATCCCTTGTTGGCGAAGTCGAACAGGAACACCGGTCTGCCAGTTGCGCTCGCCTCGGCGAGCATCGACATGCTGTCCGCGCTGACGACGAATTCGTCGCCACAGGCAAGCAGCCCGCGAAACGGGCTCGGTTCCTTCGACGGCCATCGAAACACATATCCGGGCGCATTCAGATGCTGCAACAGCGCATCTGCGCTGCGAGGCGGCGTTCGAGCGCTGGTGGTCAAAAGCAGGCTGCCGCCGATCTGCGCCTTGCGCGCATTCAACTGACGCGCCAATTCGCGCGCCCACTCCGGCGACAACACGAGCGGCCCGCTATCGCCGCCGACCAGCGCAACCGTCCAAGGGTGCGGCAGATGCGCCCATTTCGCCCCCCAAACGGCTTGTTCGGACGCCAGTGATTCGGCGGTCAGGTCCGTCAACGGCAGATCGTTGACGATCACGTTGTCGGACTCGCCGAGCAGGTACTGGCGATTCGAAACGACGAGGTCGAACTGGCGCGGATTCGACCAGGGTCTGCCGACATGAACCAGCCGGGCGCGATTGCCGGAAGCAGATCGAATCCAGCGCGCGACGAGTTCGTTGCGACGCCCGGCCGTCAGCACGAGGTCCGGCCAAGGCGGTTCGAGCGGATCAGATGCGCTTCGATCGAGCGCTTTCAGCGTGGGCCGCGGACGCGCATGCAGCAGCAATTCCCAAGGATAAAACACGAGTTGTTTCGTCTGCGCCGACACGCCGAGCGCACGCGCGAGCAACTGCAATTGAGCGTAGTCGCCTGCCTTCGGTCCCTTGAGAATCCATACGAGGGGCGCACCTGCCCGCGTATTCGACATCGGCGCTCCCGCGTCGCTAAACTGCCCGCATGCTCGAGCATCAACGCGGGATTATGGATGAGCCGCCACACTGACGCCACGCAACAGGGAAAGGGGGTCAGAGTGCCTTTTGC
>JANLUG010000298.1:0-11407 GCA_031363335.1 Gammaproteobacteria bacterium | reverse complement strand
AAATATCGCTCTTGAGGCAAAAGACGCCAAAATTGACGCAGCGCGCCTCAGCGAACTAGGTTGTGCGGAGATTCCTTAGCCGTCGGTACGCGGCGCGCTCAGCGTCGTAGTCAGGAAATCGACGAACGCGCGCGTCTTCTGCGATTGTCTGCGCAGTTCGGGGTAGCTGAGCCAGACGCTCTGATTGGCGACCTGCAGGTCGGGCAGCAATTGATCGATGCGGCCGCGTTCGATATCACGCCGCACGACGTAGAGCGGAAGCATGCCGATCCCCATGCCTTCCAGCACCGCGTGATATGCCATGTCGACGTCGTTGACGACGAAGGCGCGCGTCTTCGACCAGCGCGGTGCATCGATATGGCTCGGCGTAGTGATCTCGATGAACCCATGTTTGACGAGATCCGCTTCGCAGCGCGGCCGGCCGCTCAGTTCGAGGTAGCCGTGCGACGCACACAGAATCGTCGGCAATTGGGCGAGTTCTCGCGATACGAGGCGCTCTTCCTCGGCGCGCTCCAGCAGAATCGATACGTCGAATGCGTCGCGCGATACCGCCGGCACGCCCTCCGATAACGTCAGATCGATGAACACTTCCGGATAGCTCTGCTGGAACGTGCGAAACAAGCGCGCGAGCGCGCTGCGGCCGAAGAACGGTTGAGCCAGAACGCGGATGCGGCCGGCGGGAGCGTTCTCGAGCGCGCGGATCTGAATTTCGGTCTCGTCGAGCGTCTCGAGGATCTGCCGACAACGGTCGTAGTAGAGTTGACCGGCTTCCGTCGCCATCACCGATCGGGTGGTTCGATGCAGCAGGCGGGTGCCGAGGCGATCTTCGAGCTGGCTGATCTGTTTACTCACCGCGGACGGCGTGAAGCCCATCAGCTCTGCGGCGCGCGTAAAACTCTTGTGATCGACAACCGCGATGAAGATGTGAAGCGGATCGATGCGGCTCAAGGTCGGATCGCGGCGTGAACGGAGTGTCTCTACAATACGCGCCTTTGCCCGTTACCGGATAGAACATGTACAAGGTGCGAACCTTCAACCAGATTGCGTTGCGCGGACTCGAACGGTTCTCGCGCGATGGCTTCGAGGTCGGAACCGAGATCTCCGATCCGCACGCGATTCTGCTGCGCAGCCACGTCCTCACCGCCGATCACGTGACACCCAACTTGCGTGCCGTGGCGCGCGCCGGGGCCGGCGTCAACAACGTGCCGGTCGACGTCTATACCGAACGCGGCATCGTGGTGTTCAACACGCCCGGAGCGAATGCGAATTCGGTGAAGGAACTCGTGCTGGCGGCGTTGCTGTTGTCGGCGCGCGACGTGCTGGGCGGACTGCGATATGTCGCGTCGATCAAAGACGTTGCCGATCCTGTCGAATTGAACAAGCAGGTAGAGGCGGAAAAGAAACGCTTCCAGGGCGAAGAGATCTACGGCAAAACCCTGGGTGTCGTCGGCCTCGGCGCGATCGGCGCGCTCGTTGCGGAAGCAGGACTGCGCCTCGGCATGAACGTGCTCGGCTACGATCCGGCGATATCGGTAGACGCGGCTTGGCGGTTGCCGAGCGACGTGCAGAAGATGGAGAACCTCCCGACGCTGTTCGCCCGCTCCGACTACGTCACGCTGCATGTGCCGCTACTTGACGCGACGCGCAACATGATCAACGACGAATCGCTCAAGGCGTTTCGTTCCGGCACCGTGCTGTTGAACTTTGCGCGTCAGGAGATCGTCGACGAAGCGGCGTTATCGCGCGCGCTCGGGTCCGGTCGGTTGGCACGTTACTTCTCCGATTTCCCGTCGCCTTTGCTGGCGCAGCTACCCAACGTTTTCGCAACGCCGCACCTCGGGGCGAGCACGGCTGAGGCGGAGGAGAACTGTGCCGTGATGGCGGCGGATCAGCTGATCGATTTTCTTCGCAACGGCAACATCCGCAATTCGGTGAATTTTCCGACCGTGAGCCTCGAACGGACCGATGGGATTCGACTCGCGGTCACGAATCGCAATGTGCCGAAGATGCTCGGCCAGATCCTGTCGGTGCTGGCGAACAAGAACATCAACGTCATCGACATGATCAACAAGAGCCGTGGTGACGTCGCGTACAACCTGATCGACGTGGCCGCGCCGATTCCGTCGGACTTGCTGTCCGAGATCAATCGGATCGGCAGTGTCATGAACGTGCGGCTGTTCGAGCAGTAGGCTCGCTCATGACCGGGCGCCGTGACGCGGTCCGCGGCGTGTCTGGCGAACGCGGAATCGCATTGAACTGAGCGACTCGGCTTCGGCGCGCGTACACGGCGCAAATTCGCCCGTGAGTTCGCTCGCAATCCACTCGGCGGCGAACGGCGCACTCACCGTGCCCTGCGAACCGTGCCCGGTGTTGACCCACAGACGCGGCTCGCGAAGACCCGCCGTATCGAACAAGCCGCCGATAACCGGCATCCGATCCGACGTCACTGCGCGGGTGCCGCGTAGTCGGCCGACCTCGTGCCGGATCGCGTCCATTCCGGTGAGCGCACGCCACCACGCGTCGAATCGTTGCAGGTTGAACTCACTGGCACGATCCGTAGACCACGGCTTGTGTTCGTACGTTGCACCGATGCCCCAGTGCGAGTGTGTCGGCGCCATGAAGCCGTCGCCGACGATCGGCATCGTAGGGGCTTGTGCGATCTCGACTTCGTCGATCTGCCCCCACACGGGCAACAGCTCGAGGTATCGCGTCCGTTCGAAACCGTTGGTGCCGGTGCCCGCGCAAAGCACGACGTGATCGTATGTCGATGCGCCGGCGACCGTCGTGAGAACGGTCTGTGTCGGGTCCGCAGCCACGCTGTGGACGATCGTGCCTGGGCGATAGTCGATCAGCGGATGTTCTATGAGTTCCCCGCTGAGTCTGCCGAGGTCGAGCGCGCGGCCGTGCGGAAAGAACAGCGCATTTTGACGTACGGGCAGCCCGGCCAGCGAGGAGGCAGTGCCTGCGTCGACGGGGAGCACCCAGTGACCCGTTTCCGCGTATGCGTTCGCAGCGAGTTCCAGACGCGCCTGCGGCATCGTCGGACTCGGGAACTGGAGGGCGCCACTGGGTCGCCGTCCCCCGTCGGTGCGCTCGTACCAATGCGTCGAGTACAAGTAGCCCCTGCAGCGAAGCCGTGAACGAAGGTCTCCGTCGGGTAACAGGCGAGGGTGAAACAATGTCGCCGCCATGCGGTTCGCAGGTACGGGTGCCGCGTCGAACAGCGTAACGGCAATGCCTCGGTCGGCGAGTTGTCGCGCGCTTGCGGCGCCGGCGAAACCGGCGCCGACGACCGCCACGGAGCGTGGTATCACGTACTCGGCTCGTTGTGACGGCGTGAACGTACCCGCGAGACTGTGTCGCTTGTGCGGCCGTTGATCGACCTTGCGCATCGAGAATCCGTGCTCGGCGAGCGCGCGGCGAACCGCACCGACCGCGCTGAATGTCGCGACGGTCGTGCCTTCGCCCGACAGCCCGGCGATAGCGCGCCACAGCACGTCGTTCCACATCTGCGTATTTCTATCGGGCGCAAAACCGTCCAGCAGCCACGCGTCGATCGGAATGCATTGACGACCCGCAATGTCGGCGAGGCCCGCCGCGCCATCGCCGAAGAAGACCGACAGCATGACGCGATCGTTGGCGAACTGGCGCCTATGCCAGCCGGCGATCAGCGGTGGATAGCCGCGCGACAATTCGGCGTAGATCGGCAGGGTCGGCATGCGCCGCCGTGCGAGTTCAACAAACGCGTCCGGCGCGATCGGGTGTTTCTCGAACGAGATGAAGTGCAGCCGCGCGTTGGACAGCGCGCATGCGAGATAGCGCTGCGCGACGACGGCGAAGTTGAGCGCCGTACCGAAGCCGAGTTCGCCAATGGTGAATACGCGGTGAGGTTGTGCGAATCGCTGCGTGAGACGTTGCGGCTCGACGAACACCCGCTCTACTTCGGCAACACCATCCGGCGCGTGGTAGATGTCGCCGAACTGCCGGGAGAAGGGTTGGTCGCCTTGCCAGTTGAGCCGAGCAGGAATCAGCGCCGGCGGGTCCGTCGGAGCCTGTGTCATCGTTCGACGGGGCGGCTGCGATCCTGGATCCACTCGCTGAACGAACCGGGATACAGCGCCGCTTCAGGCAATCCGGCGATGCGCATCGCAAGAATGTTGTGGCACGCGCTGACCCCGGATCCGCAGTAGCAGACGAGTTCGCGATCGGCCGCGCGATGTGCGTCGAATCTGCTTCGCAATATGTCCGGCGCAGCGAAGCGATTGTCGCGATCGAGATTGCCTTCGAAGGGAATGCAGCGCGCGCCGGGAATGTGGCCGGCGACCGGATCGATCGGCTCGACCTCGCCGCGAAAGCGCGCTTCGGCGCGCGCGTCGACCAGGTCCATCGAGCCGGGGCGTTCGAGGATGTCGGCGACCGACACCATGCGCGTCAGAGATGTTCGGACCGGAAACGAAGCGGCGCGACGGTGCGTAATATCGGTCTCTAATGGGTAGCCGGTGTGCTGCCATGCCGAAAAGCCGCCATTCAGGACGGCAACCCCCGCGTGCCCCAGCCACCGGAGCAACCACCAGGTTCGGGATCCGTAGACGCCGTTCCCGGCGTCGTACGCGACGACCTGGGTCCGCGCGCCGATGCCCCAGCGGCCCAACGTGGCCGCCAGCGTGTCTGGGTCAGGCAGCGGATGTCGACCACTGACGCCGGGGAGCAATGGACCGGAGAGGTCGGTTGCGAGATCGGCAAAGACGGCGCCCGGGAGGTGTCCGGCGGCGTAGGCCGCGGCCCCTGCGTGCGGGTCGGTAAGCGACGCGCGGCAGTCGATGACGCACCAGTCGGGGTCCCGGAGATGATCGAATAGAACTTCTGGGTCGATCAGGGTGTCATACATAGTGCATTTTCATCGTTGGGCGGACCGCCGTCAGCCTTGTCTCATGATCCAGGTCTCACCTGCGGCCGCCGCGACGGCGGCGCGGACAGGGACCCCTATACTAACCAGCCAGTCTGAGCCGCGGTGGCGTTTAAGGGTGGTAGTTGACACAATGCGCGCCATTGCGAGGTTTCGTGGACCGTCCTTAAGGGAGTTAACGCGAGTGGATTTTTCATTTCTGTATAAGGGTCTTCTCGACGCGTCGTTCGGCACGATGGTGCTGTACACGCTCGTTATGACTCACATTACGATCGTGTCGGTCACGCTGTATCTGCATCGCTACTCGGCGCACCGCGCCCTCGAGCTGAACGGCGCTCTGAAGCACTTCTTCCGCTTCTGGCTGTGGATGACCACAGGCATGTTGACGAAGGAATGGACGTCCGTGCATCGCAAACACCACGTCAACTGCGAGACCGAAGAAGACCCCCACAGCCCGCAGATCTTCGGGCTTAGAAAGGTGCTTTGGCAGGGTGCCGAACTGTACGGCGTTACCGCTGCTAAGCCTGAAGTGCTGGAGCGCTTCGGCAAAGGCACGCCCGACGACTGGATCGAGCGGAACATCTATACCAAGTACAAGATCTCCGGCATCGGCATGATGATGATCATCGATCTGGCGTTGTTCGGCGCGGCAGGGCTGACGATCTGGGCGATCCAAATGGTCTGGATCCCGTTTTTTGCGGCGGGTGTGATCAACGGCGTCGGCCACTACTGGGGTTACCGCAACTTCGAATGCCCGGATGCAGCCCGGAACCTGGTGCCGTGGGGCATCCTCATCGGCGGCGAAGAGTTGCACAACAATCACCCTACGTATCCGAACTCGGCGAAGTTCTCGGTCAAGGCCTGGGAGTTCGATATGGGTTGGGCGTGGATCAACCTGCTCAGAATGTTCGGTTTGGCGCGGCCGCTCAGCACCGGTCCGATCGTCGAGAAAGTCGCAGGCAAGAGCCTCATCGACAAAGACACGCTGTGGGCGGTTCTCAACGATCGCTTCCGGGTCATGGCGAACTATGCGGACCGCGTAGTGGCGCCGGCGGTTGAACTCGAAGTGCAGCGCGCCGACGTTGCCTCACGCGCTGTGCTGAAGCGCGCCAAGTTGCTGCTGACGCGCGAAGAGATGCTCGTGGACGATGCCGGACGTGACGATATTACCCGTGTGGTCGCCGGCAGCCCCGTTCTCAAGACGATTTACGAAATGAAGCTGCGCTTGCAGAACGTCTGGGCAAAACGCGGTGGCGACGCAGAAGTTCTGTTAGGCGATTTCAAGCAGTGGTGCGTCGACGCGGAAGCGACGGGTATCCATGCGCTACGTGAGTTCGTCGCAGATCTGAAGTCGTACACGGTGCCGAAACTGTCACGCGCGTGATCGGCGGCTGAGACGCAAACAGAAAGGGCCCGAAAGCGGGCCCTTTTTTCTTTGTAGCGCGGCGTCGTTCTACATCCGTTCGACCGTCTCGATGCCCAAGAGCGAGAGTCCGAGCTTCATCGTATCGGCGACGCGCCGGCACAGCAGCAGGCGGCTCGTTCTGACGGCCGCCTCGGCGTTCAGTACCGGACACTGTTCATAGAACTGCATGTATCGCGATGCGAGTTCGTACAGATAGCCGCACAGATAATGCGGCAGCGCATCGGCGGCGACCTCGTCGACGATTTCCTGGAAACGAGCCAGCGTAAGCGCTAGCGCTCGCTCGCTGGGCGCATCGATGGTCACGTCACCCTCGAGTTGTTCGGCCCAGACCTGGCCGCGGCGGAACAGGCTGACGATCCGCGTGTAGGCGTACTGCAGATACGGCGCGGTGTTGCCGTCGAACGCGAGCATCGTGTCCCAATCGAATACGTAGTCGCTGGTGCGGTGTTTCGACAGGTCCGCATATTTCACCGCGCCGATTCCGACGACGCGCGCGATATCGCGACGCTCATCGTCGGTGAGCGCTGGGTTCTTGCTCGTGACCAGGTCGAATGCGCGCTGCTGCGCCTCATCCAACAGGTCGACGAGCTTCACGAGACCACCGTCGCGCGAACGGAAGGGCCGTCCGTCCTTTCCGAGCATGACGCCGAACGGATGATGCTCGAGCGAGGTACTCGGTGATACGAAGCCGGCGCGGCGCGCGACGGCGAATACCTGACGGAAGTGCAGCGCCTGGCGTGCATCGACGAAGTACAGCACGCGATCTGCGTGCAACGTTTTCGACCGATGCCGTATCGCCGCGAGGTCGGTCGTCGAGTACAGATATCCGCCATCGGATTTTTTCACGATCACGGGCTGCGGTGTGCCGTCCTTCGCGGTGAATTCGTCGAGGAAGACGCACGTGGCGCCGTCGGAAATCGTCAGCAAACCGGCGTTCTCGAGCGCGCGTACGATGTCGGCGAGCTGATCGTTGTACGAGCTTTCCGCTCTTATGTCGGCGCGAGTCAGTGAAATACCTAATCGACTGTATACGGCCTCGCAATGGCTCATCGAAATGTCGATGAACTTGCGCCACAGCTCGTTCGTCTTGGCGTCGCCGGATTGCAGCGCCACAACCTGTGCGCGTGCCCGCTCAGCGAATGTCGGGTCGGCGTCGAAGTGCTGTTTCGCGGCCTGATAAAACTGTTCGAGGTCGGATAACTGCGCGGATGCGTTGCCGGTCTCTTCGCCTCGTTCTTCGAGATAGGCGAGCAGCATGCCGAACTGCGTCCCCCAGTCGCCGACGTGGTTCTGCCTGATCACACGCTGACCTGTGGCGCTCAGCACGCGCACCACCGCATCGCCGATGATCGTGCTGCGTAGATGTCCGACATGCATCTCTTTTGCCAGGTTCGGCGCCGAGTAGTCCACCACCGTCGTTTTTGGTTCGGCCACCGTCGTCAGCAGCGGTTGCGCCGGATTAATCGCGTCCTCGAGTAGCGAGTTGCTCAGTCGGATATTGATGAAACCGGGACCCGCGATATCGACCTGCTCGACGATTCCGGCGAGGTCGAGCTTTGCGACGACCTCGGCCGCAAGCTCACGCGGATTGCGGCGCAGACGTTTCGCTGCCTGCATCACGCCGTTGGCCTGATAGTCGCCGAACTCCGCGCGCGCGGCCAGCGTGATGACGGCGTTGGGATCGTCGACGCCTGCGGCGGTCATCGCCGCGCGAACGCGCTCGTCCAACAGCGCCCTCAGATTGCGGGTCATGTCTCGCTCACGACCGAGACTTCCTCGGCCTGCAGTCCCTTGTCGTGTGTCGCGACCTTGAACCGCACCAGTTCACCGTCCTTAAGGCTGCGGCGTCCGCTGCCGCGGATATTGTGGTGGTGCACGAAGATCTCGCCGCCGTCGTCGCGAACGATAAAGCCGAATCCTTTTGTTCGGTTGAACCATTTGACGCGGCCGGATTCCCGATCGTCGTCGGCATCGACCGTGGTATCGACGCTGGCCGGCGCATCTGCTTGTGCCGGCATGGGCTCGCCGCGAAGCGCGATGCGGCTGGTGACGACACTGCCGATGAATACGCCGAGCACGCTGAGGACCAGCAGCGCGAAATAGCGGCCGGCAAACAGCCGCGAATGGATCTCTGTGACGACGGCGCCGAGAAACAGCGCGCTAGCCGCCGCCGTGAACAGGCGCGTCATGGTGTGTTCTTGGCGTCGACTCGCCGTACCGAAAAGATGATGACCGGCTGAACCGGCACGTCTTCCATCTTGTTCGCGGTTCCGGTCTCCACGGCCGCGATCGCTCTCACGACGTCCATACCGGCCGCAACGTGGCCGAACACGGTGTAGCCCGGGCGGCCCGCGTTGTAGTCGAGCTGCGTGTTGTTGGCGACGTTGATGAAGAACTGCGCAGTCGCTGAATCGGGCGCATTGAGACGCGCCATGGCGACCGAGCCGATGACGTTGCCCAGACCGTTCGCGGATTCGTTGGCGATCGGCGCGTTCGGCGCGCGCATCGTCAGGTTCTCGTCATAGCCGCCGCCCTGAATCATGAAACCTTCGATGACGCGGTGGAATGTCAGTCCGTCGTAGTAGCGCGCGTCGACGTATTTCAAGAAGTTGGCGACGGTGACAGGCGCCTTTGCGGGATCGAGATCGATCTCGATTGCACCTTTTGACGTCTTCAACAGCACGCGCTCGCTCGCCGAAACCGCGATCGGAGCAACTAACAGCGCAACCATCGCGCACAGGAGGCCCGCGCGCAGTCGATTCCTGATGAACAGTGTCATTGTCTGAGTACTCGAAGGTAGGCCGCGACCGCCGCGGCGAGTCCGATGCGCAGTGCGTCGCCGATCAGCGCATGGCCGATCGAAACCTCCTGCACTTCGGCGATTTGGCGAAACAACGGCAGATTGACGAGATCGAGGTCGTGTCCGGCATTCACGCCGAGTCCGATGGCCGCCGCGTGTGTGGCCGCACGCGCGAACACGGCGCAACTCTGTTTGACCGCCGCACTGTCTGCGCCGTGCGTCCTGACCATCTCTGCAAAGGGGCCGGTGTAGAGCTCGATGCGGTCGACGCCGATGGCCGCGGCCCGATCGATCTGTTGCAGGTCGGGATCCATGAACAAGCTGACGCGCGCGCCGCAGGCCTGGTAGCGGCGTATCGAATCGATCAGAGCCGAGTTATTGCGACGCAGGTCCCAGCCATGGTCGGACGTCAGCTGGTCGTCGCCGTCGGGTACCAGCGTGCATTGAACCGGCCGCGCGGATTCGATCAACGCGTCGAATCCCGGATAGCCGTTGTCGCGCGCGCCGGCGAACGGATTGCCTTCGATGTTGAACTCGACACCGCGATGGCGCTCGCGCAGCTGTGTCGCCAGATCCATTACGTCGTGCGGCCGGACGTGCCGCTGATCGGGTCGAGGATGTACGGTGATGCCGTACGCGCCGGCGCCGATCGCGATTTCGGCCGCTTCGAGCACGCTCGGTTGATCGCCGCCGCGCGAGTTTCGCAGCAGCGCGATCTTGTTGAGATTGACGGAGAGTTCGATCACGACCAGCCGCTGCGCCGTGGCCGCGCCTTGATTGCGACGCCTGCGACCAAGCCGCCGAGAACCAGCGCGCCGCCGATCAACAACCAGTGCTGCTCGGTGTTGCTTTCCAGGCGCTGGGATTCTTCCGTCAGGTCGTCCACCTCAGCGCGCAAACGCGCGTTGAGGCCGGCCAGCTCCTGATACCGCCCATGCTCTTCGAGCGCGCCGGCCGATACCTGTTTGACATCGGCGAGTTCGGCTTCGAGTTGTGCCACCTGCGCGGCCAGTCGGTCGCCGGTCGAAGTCGCCTCGCTACTGGTGCTCTTCAGTTCGGTCAGTGCCTCGCCGCGTTGCGCGAGCTGGCGCTCGAGCGCCTGAATGCGGCTGTTGGCGGCCACCAGCTGCATGCGGGCAATCGGCTCTTTCGCGATATAGTGGGTCTCGATCCAGCCCTCGAGCCCGCCCTCGGTGCGTACGTGCGTAAACTCCGCGGCAGTATCGACGCCGAGCACCTCCAGTGGGGTTCCGCTCGGCAGCCCGCGGTGCACGATGCGGTGCTCGTTCGATGGGCCGCTTCGCACCGGCACGGTGAACTCGTCGGCGACCCACGCGGTCTGGGCTCGCAGCGACGGCGACAGCACTACGGCGACGATCAGCAACGCGACGCGAAGAATCACAGCGGATTGCCGCTGTTCTTGGAGGGTTGGCGCGCCGCATCGTTCAGGTATCCGTTCAACCCGAGGTAGGCGCCGGTGATCAGCGCATAGATCAGCGTGATCGCGACACCACCGATCAGCTTGTAGTTCACCCAGAACGCTTCTGAGTAATTTCGCGCGACGTAGAGGTTCAGCGCGCCGGCGATGAAGAAGCCGACGGCCCAGCCGAAGTTCAACCGCGCCCAGACGCCGGAAGGCAGGCTCAGCTGATTGCCGAGCATACGTTCGATGAGATTGCGCTTCGCGAAGAAATGACTGCCGATCAGCGCGCCGGCCATCGCCCAATTGACGATTGTCGGCTTCCATTGAATGAACGTCTTGTCGTGCAACAGTAGCGTCAGCCCGCCGAACACCAACGACAGCCAGAAGGTGACCTTCATCTGCCCGGAGATGGGACGCTTCGACAGCCACAGCACCGCGACCTGCAGCGTGACCGCTATCATCAGCGCCGCGGTCGCGTAGTAGATGCCAAATGCATAATAGACGGCGACAAAGACTAGAATGGGGACGAATTCGACCAGCTGCATGCAAGGCTACTGAGTTGCGGTGGCGCGATGATAAAAGATTCATCGGCTTCGCTAAAGGAACCATTGCGGCAATCGCCAATCACTCGCTGAATCGCCGTGAGCCAATACTTTTCCGTGCATCAGACGCATCCGCAGCGTCGTTTGCTCGTTCAGGCCGCAGACATCGTCCGCAACGGCGGTGTCATCGTGTACCCGACCGACTCGACGTATGCGCTCGGCTGCCACATCGGCGACAAGGCCGCGCTCGATCGGATCCGCGCGATTCGTCGTCTCGACAAGCTGCATCATTTCACGCTCGTGTGCCGCG
>JANLUG010000987.1:0-1795 GCA_031363335.1 Gammaproteobacteria bacterium | reverse complement strand
CTGGCGCATCCTGTAAGCATCGCGATCGCGAACATCGAAGCAATCGTCCAAAGAAGCCGCATCGGATTCTCCTGCATCCGCTGGGATCACCTGGAATAGTAGACGCTTCGCAGGCGAGCGAACCCGCCGAAAATCACAGTTCCCGTGCGGCGCAGTGCAGGTTGTGGCCTACGGATGCGGCTATCCGAGCTTGCCCGCGGCCGCGCTGAATCGTTGGAACGCGGGGCGATCGCTGCAACGGGCCGAGTACGCCTGAAACGCAGGCCGCGGTTCCAGCGCCTTCGTCTGCATGCCCCAACCGATCTGCGAGCACAGGTACACGTCGGCCGCGCTGAATCGATTGCCGAGAATGAACGGACCCGGTTCTATGGCGCCTTCGAGCGCATTCAACGTCGCGTCGTAGCTGCCATAGCCGAGCGCCATGGGCCGCGACGGCGCCGGTCGATCGAACATCCGGTCGATGATCGCGGCTTCCACGCAACCCGCGCCAAAGAACAACCAGCGCAGGTAAGTGCCGCGCGCCGGATCATCGAACGCCGGCGCGAGCCCGGCTGCGGGGAAAGCATCGGCGAGATACGCGCAGATCGCCCCGGCTTCGGTGACGACCGCGCCGCGGTGCACGATCGTCGGCACCTTGCCCATCGGGTTGATCGCGAGATATGCGGGCGTCTTGTGTTCGTTCTTGTCGAAGCTGAGCAACTCGGTCCGATAGGGCGCGCCGACTTCCTCGAGCATCCAGTGAACGATGCGACCACGAGACATAGGGTTCGTATAGAAAACGACGGTATCGTTCATCGAGGTGTTGCTCCGCAACCAATCAGTCGCAGGATCTTGCGCGCGGGACGCCCCAGTGGGAATCCCGCGACCGCAACACTACTGACAGGAGGTGGCAGTACTAAACAAGTACTACGCTCTGCGAATCCGCACCGGCAGCTCGGCAATGCCGCGAATGAAGTTGTTCGGATGCCGCTTCACGTCGCCGACCACCTCGATCGTGTGGAAGCGTTTCATGATCTCCTCCCACAGCACCCGCAACTGCATCTCGGCGAGACGATTGCCCATGCAACGGTGCACGCCGAAGCCGAACGATACGTGTGCACGCGCGTTGGCACGGTCGATGATCAACTTGTCGGGATTCTCGAACACCGTTTCGTCGCGGTTGCCCGACAGATACCACATGATCACCTTGTCGCCTTCGCGGATTTTCTTGCCGTTGAGCTCGGTGTCCTGCAGAGCGGTGCGGCGCATGTGAATCACCGACGTCTGCCAGCGCACCATCTCGGCGACCATGTTCGGGATCAACGCCAGATTTTCACGCAACTTGCGGTACTGATCGGGCGACTCGTTCAGCGCCAGCACGCCGCCGCTGATGGTGTTACGGGTGGTGTCGTTGCCGCCGACGATCAGCAGCAGGATGTTGCCGAGGAATTCGTTCGGACGCGACATCATGTCGCGCGTCGATTCGCCGTGCGCGAGCATCGAGATCAAATCGTTGCCGGGTGCGCGCGCACCACGTTCCACCCACAAGTGCTCAAACGTATTCGCGCAATCCTGTAATTCGCGTTGCCGCACGTCGCCGGCAATGCCCGCCTCTCCCATCAGCTGCGGCGATGCGGTGGTGATGTCGGACCAGTACACCAGCTTGTGCCGGTCTTCATAAGGGAAGTCGAACAGCACCGCGAGCATGCGTGCAGTGAGCTCGACCGATACCTCTTCAACCCAGTTGAACGTCTCGCCGACCGGTAGTTTGTCGAGAATGTCGATCACGCGTTCACGGATCACCGGCTCCAGCTTC
>JANLUG010000269.1:0-5898 GCA_031363335.1 Gammaproteobacteria bacterium | reverse complement strand
GCGTACCCGCGTATCAGACCACGCTCGGGCGGCTTGCAGATGCTGCGATCCTGGAGCCGATCTTCAAGCGCAAGGTCGCCGACCAATCTGCGGCAGATCTGTTTCACCGCGGTCAGGCCCTGCGCATTCCGCTCGCGTTGGTACCCACCATGGAGCAACTGTTTGACGTCGATCAATACGTCGCGCGCGGAGCATTCGGGACGATCGCGCATCCGTCGCAGGGCGACATCACCGCGCCGATGACGCCGTTCAAGTTACATCGCACACCGGCGTTGGCCGGCGGTGCCGCTCCGCGATTCGCTGCGCACACGCGCGGCTGTCTCGCCGAGGTGGGCGTCGATGACGCAACGTTCGACGCGTTGTTACGCACCAACGTGGTGACAGAGGGGTGATATGAGCGCGAAGCCGTTACAGGGGGTGCGTGTCATCGACCTGTCGATGGGGTGGGCGGGTCCGCTTGCGGCGCGGCATCTCGTCGACATGGGCGCCGAGGTGATCAAGGTCGAGTCGTGCGAACGCTTCGACTGGTGGCGCGGATGGGAAGCGACCGAAGAGTGGATCGCGCAGAATGCCGCGGAGCAATCGGCGTCGTTCAACACCGTCAACCGAAACAAACTCGACGTTACGCTCGATCTGACATCGGTCGAAGGCAGCAGGCTGTTCAAACGACTGGTGGCGATCGCCGATGTCGTCGTCGAGAACTACTCCGCCGGCGTTCTGCCGAAGCTCGGCCTCGACTACGCGGCATTGAAGGCGGTGAACCCGGAGATCGTGATGTTGTCGATGCCGGCGTTCGGCGGCAGCGGACCCTGGTCGCGGTACCGCGCTTACGGATCGACCGTCGAGCACGCGTCCGGATTGCCACACCTGAACGGCGAGCCTGACGGACCGCCGACGATGGTGCACGTTGCCTACGGCGATGCGGTCGGCGGCCTCAACGGCGCAGCAGCCCTGTTGACGGCGTTACGGCATCGGCGCCGCACCGGTGAAGGTCAGTATCTCGATCTGTCGCAGTCGGAAGGTCTGTTTCCGCTCGGCATCCACGGCATCCTGCAGCAATCGATCACGGGGCGAGCGCCGGTGCGTACGGGCAATCGCTCCCCGACCTGCGCGCCGCACGGTGTGTATCCGGCCGGCGGCGACGATCAATGGGTGGTAATTCAGGTGCTGACGGAGGAACACTGGCGCGCGCTGACCGGAGTGGTCGTTGCGTTGCGGGCGTTCGGTGATGCGAGCGATCGGCTGGCGCGACTCACAGACCTCGATCGAGAGCTGTCCGCGTGGACGCGATTGCATCCTGCGCCGGAGATCATGGTGCGACTGCAGTCGGTGGGCGTACCCGCGGCATCGGTGCACAGCGCGGCCGATCTGATCGACGACCCACAGCTGGTCGCGCGACGGTTCTGGCAGATGCTCGATCGCGCCCACGTCGGTCGGCAGCCGAATCCGGTCGCCCCTTATCGCGTTAGTCAGGAATCCTATCCGATCGATGCGCCCGCGCCGACGCTCGGCCAGCACAACCGGCAGGTGCTGACAGAACTGCTGGGGCTCGACGACGCCGACCTTGCACGCCTGACGCGAACCGGCGTGATCGGCGATCGGCCGGTTATGCCTCGGGCAGAATAGGGCTGGTGGTGCAGTCGAGCGGCGGCGGGTCGGCGCCGCATCAAGCCTCCACCTCCACCGGACTACCAGCGCAACCACCAACAGCCCTTTGATCAGTTGACTTAGTCAGTCGCATAAGTACGATCGCGCACGATGGCTATGCGACCCACATCGGTGTCGCCGAGAGGCGACCAGACCCGCGAATCGTTGATCGACGCGGCGGTGGAGGTGTTCGGACGCGATGGATTCCGTGCCGCGAGTACCCGATCAATCGCCGATCTGGCCGGTGTCAATCAGGCCCTGATCGGTTACCACTTTGGGGGTAAGCCGGGTTTGTATCTCGCGGTATTCGACCGGATCACCCGCCGGGTCGGGCAGTATCTCGGCCCGGTCGCGCAGGCGATCGAGGTGGAGTTCGACGAGATCAGAGCGAGCAACGGCGCCGACAGGCAGGTCGCACGCTGCGTCGGCTTCATCCATCTGTTGACCGACGCGCTGGTCGCCACGTTCTCGGCGCCGGAGTCGGCGGCGTGGGCGCGGTTGATTCTGCGCGAACAGCAGAATCCGTCGGAGGCGTTCGATCGGCTTTACGGCGGCATGATCGGACATATGTTGTCGCTGATCACGCGGCTGATCGCGCAGATTTGCGCGACGGAGCCGGAGGCGATCGATACGCGCCTGATGACGCAAACCGTCATAGGTCAGGCGCTGGTGTTCCGCTCGGCACGGGCGACCGTGCTGCGGCAACTGGATTGGCAAGAGATCGGGGCCGCAGAGATCGTCACGATCCAGGCGGTGATCCGTCGTAATGTCACTGCCATGCTCACGGGGGGGCGTAGCTGATGGGTTCGAATGGAAAATTCGCGGTCGCGGTCATCGTCGCGGCGGCACTGGCCGGCGGCGGCTGGTATTGGTTCAAGGTTGAAGCGCACGTCGCATCCACTTCGCTGACGCTCTACGGCAACGTCGACATACGCGAAGTCGAACTCGGCTTTCGCGTGCCGGGTCGGCTGACCGAAGTGCTCGTCGACGAAGGAGACGTCGTTACGAAGGGGCAACGGCTCGCGGTGATCGACTCCGAACCGTATCGGCAGGAGGTCGCGCTTGCGGAAGCCCGCGTGCAGCTTGCACAAGCGAACATGGCGAAGTTCGAGAAGGGCTCGCGGCCGCAGGAAGTGCAGCAGGCGCAAGCGCGTGTCGAAGAAGCCGAAGCCGCCTATCGCAACGCGCAGCGTGAATACGACCGTCAGCTGGGCATGGTCAAGTCTGGAAGCACGAGCGAGACCGCACGCGACGCTGCACAGGCGCGGCGCGATCAGACGGCGGCGGGTCTCGCCGCTCAGCGCGAAGCACTGGCGCTCGCGAGCGAGGGCTTCCGCAGCGAAGAAGTGAACGCGAGTCGTGCCGAGTTCGCCGCTGCGGTCGCGCAGCGCAGCCAGGCCGAGACGCAACTCGCCGATACCGAACTGTTCGCGCCGACTGACGGCGTCGTGCTGTCGCGGATTCGTGAAGCCGGCAGCATCGTGCCGATGGGCGCACCGGTGTACAGCCTGTCGTTGCGCGATCCGGTGTACGTTCGCGCATACGTTGGCGAGCCGGACCTCGGTAAGTTCGCGCCGGGTGCGAGTGTCGAAGTCGCGACCGATTCGTCGGACAAGCGCTATCACGGCCAGGTCGGCTACATTTCGCCCCGCGCCGAATTCACGCCGAAGTCCGTCGAGACCACCGAGTTGCGAACCGATCTCGTGTACCGGCTTCGCGTCGTGATCGCCGATTCCGACGACGGCTTGCGGCAAGGGATGCCCGTGACGCTCCGCGTGCCGATCCGATCACCGGCGTCGTGACGTGACCGCCGCGGTCGAGATCCGCGATGTCGTCAAGAAGTTCGACGACTTCGAGGCGCTGAAGGGCATATCGGCAGACATCGAAGCGGGGCGCCTCACTGGACTCGTTGGGCCTGACGGCGCAGGCAAGACGACGCTGATTCGTCTGATCGCCGCATTGATGACGCCAACGGAAGGTCAGATTCGTCTGTTGGGTAAGGATGTCGTCACTTTCGCGACCAGCATCCACACCCACACAGGGTACATGCCGCAGCGGTTCGGTCTGTACGAGGAACTCTCGGTCCTCGAGAACCTCGAGTTGTATGCGCGCCTGCGCGGAGTGAAAGCCGATTCGCTCGACGCCACGTTCGCACAGCTGTTGCAGTTCACGCGGCTCGAGCACTTCACGAAGCGACGCGCGGGCAAACTGTCCGGCGGAATGAAACAGAAGCTTGGCCTGGCCTGTGCGCTGCTCGGCAAACCTGCCGTGCTGCTGCTCGACGAGCCCAGCGTGGGTGTAGATCCGATCAGCCGCCGCGATCTTTGGGCGATGGTTCAAGCGTTGAAGAACGACGGCATGGCGGTGGTCTGGTCGACGGCGTACCTCGACGAGGCGGAACGCTGCGACACGGTACTCATGTTGAACGACGGTCGCGTCGAGTTCGACGGCGCGCCGCGGGAATTGACGCAACGTGTGGTCGGTCGCAGCCATCGTCTGGTCGGCATCGCAAAAGATCGCCGCGGTGTGTTGGCGGAGACGCTCGATCTGGAGATCGTTCGCGACGGGGTCATTGAAGGAGATGCCATTCGCGTGGTGTTGAACGAGGGTGCGGAACCCGAGCCGGTGCGGGCGATTGCCGCGCGCCATGGCGGCCGTCTCGAGCCCGCGGTCTCGCGCTTCGAAGACGCGTTCATCGATTTGCTCGGCGGTGGTCCCGGTGGGCGTTCCGCAATTGCCGAGAAGATGGACGTCGTGGATCTCGGCACCGAGATCGCGGTGTCGTGCCGCCACCTGACAAAACGCTACGGCGACTTCACGGCCACCGACGATGTGACGTTCGAAGTGACTAAGGGCGAGATCTTCGGCCTGCTTGGCCCGAACGGCGCCGGCAAGTCGACGACGTTCAAGATGCTCTGCGGTCTGCAGAAACCGACCTCCGGTGAGGCGCGCGTTGCAGGTCTCGATCTGCGCCGCGCGCAGAGTCAGGCGAAGAAGAAGCTCGGTTATATGTCGCAGAAATTCGCGCTCTACGATCTGCTGTCGGTCAAACAGAATCTCGAGTTCTTCTCGGGCGTATACGGCTTGACCGGCGCGCTCCGCCGCGAACGCATGGACGAAATGATCGACACGTTCGAACTCGAACGCTTTCTGAAGCAGTCTCCGTCGACGCTGCCGCTCGGCTTCAAACAACGGCTCGCACTCGCGTGCGCGCTGATGCACCGCCCGCTGGTGTTGTTCCTCGACGAACCGACATCCGGCGTCGATCCGATCACGCGTCGTGAATTCTGGACGCACATCAACGGGCTCGTGCGAAAAGGCGTCACGGCCATGGTCACCACCCACTTCATGGAAGAGGCGGAGTATTGCGATCGGGTTGCACTGATGTATCAGGCGAAGGTGATCGCGCTCGGCTCTCCGGATGCGCTCAAGGCGCGAGTGGCCAGCGCCGAATGTCCGTCGCCGACGATGGAAGATGCCTTCGTCGGACTCGTGGAAGCCGCGGACAGCGCCGTGCGTGACGCCGCATGAGTTTCAGCGTTCGTCGCCTTAGCGGACTCGTCTACAAAGAGAGTCTGCAAGTGCTGCGCGATCCATCGGCGATTCTCGTGACGTTCGCTTTGCCGACGGTACTGATGCTCGTATTCGCCTTTGCGCTGTCGTTAGATCAGCGTCACGTGCCTATCGCAGTGGTGCTCGAGAGCGACGGCGCGGACGCTCAGGAACTCGCCGCCGCTTTTTCCGGCACCCGGTTCTTCGACGTGACGCCGGCGCGGGATCGGCGCGAGGTGGCGGCTAAGGTGGTGGCTGGCAAACTCAAGGGATTCGTCGTCATTCCGCAGGATTTCGATGAGCGACTCAAGGAGGCGAGCCGCGGCCCGCTGGTACAGATCATTACGGACGGATCGCAACCGAATACCGCGAGTTTCGTCGGTGCATACGCCAGTGGTGTGGTAGCGACGTGGCTCAGCCACCGCGACGGCGCGCGCGCGCCCGCGGTCTCGCTCGAAGCGAGGTTCTGGTTCAACCCGGAACTCAACAGCCGCCATTTCCTGATACCGGGCGCGATCGCCATCATCATGACGTTGATCGGCACGTTGCTCACCGCCATGGTCGTCGCGCGCGAGTGGGAGCGCGGCACGATGGAAGCCGTGATGTCGACGCCCGCGACGGTTCTCGAAATCCTGCTCGGGAAGCTGCTGCCTTATTTCGGGCTCGGTCTCATCGCCACGTTCGGGTGTGCGATGCTGG
>JANLUG010000258.1:0-1532 GCA_031363335.1 Gammaproteobacteria bacterium | reverse complement strand
GCCGGGCTGACGCCGCTGACCGTGTACAGGATGTCGCCGGAGAGAATTTCGCGGAAATCGACGTTGTCGCGAACCATACCGATTACAGTTGCTGTGTAATCGTTAAGGGGTACGAAGACCGCTTGATCGCGGTTGGTCCATGGCGCGACGAAATTCTTCAGCGTGACGTTGTAAAAGGCTGGATTGGTGGTGGCTCTCAACGCTGCTATGAGCGGGCCATTGATCGGATCAGCGATTATGTCGCCCGCCATGAGATCCAACATCGGGCCATCCGGCGGCACACCCGCGATGCGATCGTGGATGCGTTTCGCCTGATCGCGTTCGTCGGCAATTACCGCGAGCGATCCGAATACCGTAATTACGGTCAATACAAGAAGTAGCGCCCGTTTCGACCAGCGGCGTTCTGGCGTTGCGCGCAGCACCTTAACCATGTGGACACACTCCTGTTCATCGGATCGCCTTTCGCTTGTTTCCGCAGCAAGCGCTTGGGCGTTTCTTTTACTACCGGCCATCCATCCATTGATGAGCACGAGGGCATCCCCAGTCCCTAGCCGGTTCTGGATTGCCGTTGCGTAGATTCCGAGATTCGCCACTCCGGTGCCGTGACAGACCCCACGTTTCGGCGATGCCCTACGAGCCTCTGACAACTTGTTGGCGATCACGCGCGTGTGCGTCGCTTCACATCTCGTCGCACGACGCTGTGGAAGAATCCGGTCGGTAGTTGACATGTCGAGGTTCCCGATGGCGCAGGCATTGGCTTCGCGGCTGCTCCGTGCCGCTTTCTTGAGCGCCATCGTCGGCGTCACGCTGACTGCGTGCGGCGGCGGAAGTGGAAGCGGCTCGAGCGGTCTGCTCGGCGGCGGCCAGGATCCGGACCCCGCGGTTCAGGATTTCCCCGTGGCCTACGTCAAGCGCCCGCTGCTGCTCGACGACCAAGGTGCATTGCTGACCTTCGACGTGCGAGACCCCACCGCATTCATGCCCGGCGCAGAGCTCTTCGTGCGCGATCGCGCATCCGCCAGCGCCGTGGAGCGCAGCATCAGCGCCGGCGTGTTCCCGAATGACGCGATGGGCAATCCGCCGCAGTACGACGTGAAGGATCTGTCGTCGTCGTTCGACGGCAAGCAACTTGTGTTCGCGATGCGCGCGCCGGAGATTCCGAACGCCGACGATGCGGACCAGCCGACGTGGAACATCTGGCTTTACGATGTCGGATCGCAGTCGCTGCGTCGTGTCATTGCATCGGACATCACGGCGGAAATCGGCCAGGATGTCGCACCGCATTTCCTCCCGGACGGGCGCATCGTGTTTGCATCGACGCGTCAGCGTGATGCGAAAGCGGTGCTGCTCGACGAAGGTAAGCCGCAGTTCGAAGCACAGGTAGAGACGCGCCAGGAAGCGGCGCTGTCGTTGCACGTGATGGATGCGGATGGTCAGAACATCCACCAGATATCGTTCAACCAGAGTCACGACATGGACCCGTCGGTGCTCGCCGACGGCCGCATCGTCTATGCGCGCTGGGATAACGCGGC
>JANLUG010000981.1:0-2286 GCA_031363335.1 Gammaproteobacteria bacterium | reverse complement strand
CGTACCTTTGCCATTCGCCTTTGCGAACTCGTCAGTAGCTGCCAGCAGCTTCGGATTGGTCTTTCGGACCGCCCAGGCGATCTGCCCGTCGCTACGTACGGCGGCGGCCGCGTGCGCGCGTAGTCCCGGCAGCACACCCACCCAGAAGTTGGCGAGATAGTCGTCGACGATGGTGGCGGGCACGATTCCGGCGCTGACCAACTCCAGAATGTCTTCGTCTTCGAGTTGTTCGTCCGCGTTGACGATCTTGACCGGCGGTTTTCCGGCGGCGGCGAGCTCGGAATTGAGCTTCGTGAGACTCTGAAAGTAACTGGAGGAAGGGCGCACATAGACAATATGGCCCGACAGTCCTTCGGGCGAGGTCACCTCGGACTCGCCCGTGGGAGTCACCAACACTTCCTTTACGCCGCGCATGAATGGCGCCGCGAAATCGACCCGTTTGAGGCGCTCCGGCGTGATCGTCAGGCTGGCAGCCGCGATGTCGCCCCTTCCTGAGATCAGCGCTTCGAACAGCTGGTCGCGCGTTACCGGGATGAACGCGACGTGCACTTTCGGCGCGCCCTTTGGTTGGCGCGCGCTGAGAAAGTTCTGGAAGGCGAGTCCTGCTTCATACGTGGCACCGCGCTGGTCCGCCTTGTCGACGAAGTAGTTCGTCCTGTTCATCGTGACCAGAATCCGCAGGTAACCGCGCTTGATGATGTCGTCGAGATCGCCGGTGTTGGGCTGAATCATCTTTTCGATTGCGTAGTCGCCCTTCGGTGCGGCGAGCGGCGCGGCGGCAAACGCGGGTGCGGCGACGCAGATCGCGATTGCGCAGAGCATTCCGGCGGTATGTCGCGATGTGATCACTCAACTGCTCCTTGGGGTTCGGTGAGATAGACTGCCACAGCGTCGATTGCCGCCAAACGGTTCATCGGTGCATCACGTACGGTACGGGGGCGCAGTGACAAAACGCAAAACTCATCGTCCGCTCGAAGCGACGGCCGGCGCCAAGATGGTGTACCTCATCAAGCGCCGCGACAGCGCGACCCGAGAAGAACTGTTGGTGCACTGGTTTGCCAACCACATGCCGCTGGTGATCAAGTCGCAACTCGACGCGGCCGCCGGCGGGCGCCTGCATGCGCGTCGCTACATCGCGACGTTGTTCGATGCGAACGCGATCGGCGAGCATCCATGGGATGGTGTCGCGCAGCTCTGGTGGGATCAGGCGCTACCGAAGCCGAAGACGCCTACCGGTACGACCCCGCGCGATTCGTTCCAGCAGAAGGCGCAGCCGTACGTCGGTTGGGCGACGACGGAGTACGTGGTGATCGATGGCTCCGAACACCTGCCGGTGGAACCGCTGACGCTCAACGCGCCGTTTCCGTGCACGCGGTCAGGCTTCTTCAAGATGACGTTTCTGGTGAAAGCGAAACCCGCGACGCCGTTCGATCAGCTCTTCGATCACTTGCTCAACGTGCACGTGCCGAAGGTGGCGGACGTGATGCGGCAGGTCGGCGGATTGCGTTACGTCGTGAGCCTCAGCATCGATCCCGACAACGAGACTTACGCGGGGATGGCGGAGCTGTACTTTGCGGATGCATCCGGATGGCGGCGGTATAAAGAGACGATTCGACCCGATGGTCTCGAACGTTGGATCGACCCCGACGGCACGCTCGCGCTGCGCGGCCGGACGGAGATGATCGGGATCCCCTGATCGCCGAGCGGTCAGTTCATGTTGAACAGCGCAAGCGCCGTTTTGCCGACAATCTTCTGTGCGTTCTCGACACTGGTTGCCGCGAACACCGCTTCGATGGAACTGCGCGTATAGCCGAACGTGCTCTCGGTTTGCGGATAGTCCGACGACCACAGGCAGGTTTCGGGTCCGATTCTATCGAGCAGCGACAGCCCCACTGGATCGGTCATGAACGTCGCGTAGCAGTGATGCTTCCAGTACCAGCTCGGCGGATGCGCGAGCTTCGGATTCAGCGCGTCTTTGAAGTGAGTGGCCACCATATCGGCGTCGTGCAGCATGCTCGCGATCCAGGCGAGGCCGCCTTCGACGAACACGGCCTTCAGCGCCGGAAAGCGATCGAAAACGCCGCCGAACGTCAGCTGCGACCACTGCAGGCGAAAGCCCTGCATCTGCGTCACCACGCCGATGCCTGCGGCGCCAGGCATCGCCGACGGAATGGCTTCGCCGATGTGGAAGATCAGAGGAATGCCGCTGGCGGCGATCGCTTCGTACAACGGATCCATCCGGCCGTGATTGTAGTGGATGGTCTTGCTGTCGATATCTTTGCCTGG
>JANLUG010000232.1:0-8475 GCA_031363335.1 Gammaproteobacteria bacterium | reverse complement strand
GGGCGTTCGAATCGCTCCGGACGCGCCACAAAATGAACGGGGCTTCGCGCCCCGTTTGCTTTTTTGCGTCAGTTGGCTCGATCCGAATGAAGCTCTACTCATATTTCCGCTCGTCCGCCGCCTACCGGGTGCGGATTGCGTTGAATCTGAAGGGCCTCGATCACCAGCTCGTGCCAGTCGACCTGCTCGCAAAACGTCAGCGCGATCCTGCCTATCTGCGGGTAAACCCGATGGGTCTGGTGCCGACGCTCGAAGACGGCGGCGCGACCATCGCGCAGTCGCTTGCCATCATCGAATACCTCGATGACGTCTATCCGCAGCGGCAGATCCGATCGGCCGATCCAGTGCGGCGCGCGCTCGATCGCAGCCTCGCGTTGACGGTCGCCTGCGATATCCACCCGCTGAACAACCTGCGCGTATTGGGATACCTAACGGATCGGCTCGGCCTCGATCCGGCTGCGAAGGATACGTGGTATCGCCATTGGGTAGCTGAGGGACTGACGGCGCTCGAACGCCTCGTCGTTGCCGCACCATTTTCGGTCGGGAGCGAACCCGGCTACGGCGACATCTTCCTCGTTCCGCAGATGTTCAACGCGCGCCGCTTCGATGTCGACGTGTCGGCATTTCCGAAACTGGTAGCGATCGACGCCGCCTGTAACGCGCTGAATGCGTTCGGGCGGGCGCACCCGAGCCGTCAGCCGGATGCACCCAACGTATAGTCGATTCACTTCGTGAAGACTTCTCGCACGCCGCCGGAGATCAGCACGGTCGTGTCGATGAGCACCGCGGTCAATCCGAACCCACCAGGACTCGCGAGATAACGCGGTTCCCACTCCGGCAGGAACTTCGACTTGTAGCGGCGCAGACCTTCGAAGTTGTAGAAGTTGTCGCCGAATCGAAACAGCAGATTGCCGAGCTTGTGCCATTGCGTTGCGAGCGGGTGCTGCCCGAGACCCGACAGCGGCGCCATGCCGAGGCTGAACCATTGGTAGCCCTGTGATTTCGCAACCAGCAGCAATTCGGTGAAGAGGAAGTCCATCACGCCTTTGGGTGCCTTGTCGGTGAAACGCATCAGGTCCACCGTCAGTTCTTCGGCATTTGCGCTCTTCCAGATCGTTGCGAACGCGACGATCGTGCCTTCCACGCGCACGATCGCGCAATCGAAATGCTCGACGTACCCCGGGATGAACGCACCGAGCGAAAAACCTTTTTCATGCGCGCGTTTGTCCGCGAGCCACGCATCCGATACGACCTTGAGTTCGTCGATGATTGCCGCAACGTCGGTTGCCGCGATCACTTCGAAGCTGGCGCCGTCGCGCTTTGCACGATTGCGGGCGTGCCGCATTTCGGCGCGTTCGCTGGTGGCGATGTCGAATGAAGAAAGTCGCACGCGCGCTTCCTCGCCGAGTTTGACGAGCGACAAACCGAGATCGACGTACATCGGCAGTTCGGCGTCGGAGACGTGGTAAAAAACGCAGCGCGCGTCGTGTCGGTCGGTTGCTTCACGGAACTGCCACGCGAGTTCTTCGTAGCGTTCGGGATTGCCGATCGGGCCTGACAACGCAATCCAGCTGCGGCCCGATACCTGGAACATGATGAAGGCGTCGCCCTCGGGGTGAAACAGAAAGCGTTTGTCGCCGAGCAGCGCGACGTTCGCAATCGTACGCGTTGACGCCGCGACGATGTTTTTGACGCGCACCATGTCTTCGGTCGTCGGCGTCGGCGCATCGAGCGGCGCCGGCCGCAGCAGTCGGGCCAGGCCGAACATGAGCAGCATCACCGCGCCGATCAGGCTCGCGCGTAGCATTCGAGGGGCGTTCGCGTTGAGTTCGAACTGCCACCACAGCGCGTTGGAATACTCGACGTGCCGATATGCGAACAAGCCGACGATGACGCCGCCCGCAATCGCCATGCCGAAGCTGAGCACCCAGCCGACCGTGAACGATTGATCGAGCAGCTTCGCGCCGCGATAGAACTCACCGCGCGCGGCCCACAGCACCAGCGCTGCGATAGCCACGATCAGTGCGTACTCGACCGTCAAGCCTTTCACGAACGACAGCACGAACGCGGCGCCCATCAATACGATCGTCGCCTGATAAGCGCCGCGCAGCCGGCGGAACAATCCGCGCGACAGAATCAACAACGCAACGCCGATTGCGCTGCTGACGTTGTGCGATAGCTCCAGCACCGCCAACGGTACGAGATTGTCGAGGAACTCCAGACGTTTCGAGGCGATCGGCAGCGAACCGCCGAGGATCAACGCCGCGCCGCTCAAGAACACGACCATGCCGGCTGCTTGCGGCGCGAGCCCGCGCAGCCATCCGCCGCCGATGCGCGTTGCGCGTCGCAAACGATCGCTGTGCGTCGCGAGCGCTTGCGTCACGATCATCACGAGCGCGAGCGTCAGCGGCGCGACGTAGTAGATCAGCCGGAAGGCCAGCACGGCGCCGAGTAAGGTCGCGGTCGCTTTGCTGTGCAGCAGCAGCACGAGTACCGACTCGAATACGCCGAGACCACCCGGCACGTTGCTCAACGCGCCGGCGCCGATCGCCAGCAGGAACGCGCCGAGCAGCACGAAGTAGTCGATGCCGAGTTGCGGCGGGATCAGCACGTACAGCACCGTTGCGAGCAACGAAAGATCGACCGCGGCCAACAGCAACTGACTGACGGCGAGACCCGTGCTGGGTGTCGCCAACGTCCAGTTGCGGATGCGGATTGGTTCGCGCGAAACGCGTGTCCACAAGACGTAGACCAACGGCACGCAGACCAACAATCCACCGATGGCGCGCAGCACCAGCGGCGGCAAGCCGAGCACGGCGAGCGTCGATTCGGGTGCGACCGTCAGCGAGAGGCCGACCAGCAGCGCCGCGCCAAGGCCGAACGTGACGGAGACGAAGCCGACCACCGTGGCGATCTGCACCGTGGAGAGACCGGCCATCGAGTAGGCGCGATAGCGGATCGAGCCGCCCGATAGTGACGGCACGCCGAGGTTGTGGCCGATTGCGAATGCGGAAAAGGAGATCGGCGCAACCCGCAGATAGGGCAGCTTCGTGCCCACGTAACGCAGCGCCAGCACGTCGTAGAGCGTCAGCAATGCGTAGTTCAGGATCGTCAGGCCGATTGCCAACAGAATGGCCGGCTGCGGCAGCTTGCGCCAATGGCGCAGCACGTCGGCGAGTGCGATGTGGTGGATGCTATGGCGAAGTACGAGCATCGCCGCGATGAACACCACCACCGTCAACAGCGGACCGATGATGGTTCGCAGCCAATGCGACCAGTTCTGCAGGGTACGGGCGTCTGTCACGGGTTGTTACGTGTCGCGGAACGGGCGGATTGCGTGAAGTGCGCAGGATACACAGGTCGCAGGGGGCCGTCGCGGCCGGTCGCGAAGCGCGATTGCCAAAATGTCGGTCCCTCAGTACCGTGTGCCGCGCTCGAGATGTCCGTTGTCACCCGTATCCCCGTTCGAGGTCGTCGACGATGAAGATCGCACCGTCGGTGCTTGGCTTGCTGTTGTACGCAGCGTTCGCGCCCGCTGCGACGCCGCCGAAACCCGTCAATTCCGCGACGGCGCCGGCGCATCAGGACGCCGCGGCCGTACCGAAGCCGACAGTTCAAGAGGCTGGGGCGACGCCGCCTGCACCCGCGCTCGTGCCGCTCGACGATCCATTCATCAAGACGTTCGAGTTCGCGCCGATGGGATCCGTGTACGTCTACCTGCCGAAGAAGACCGACGACGACACTGACGTCGTGTTGTTCGCTTCGGGTGATGGTGGCTGGGAGCCGCGCGTCGTCGACATGGTCGTGAAGATGCAGGCGATGGGTAAGATCGTCGTCGGATTCAGCACACCCGAATACCTGAAACGCCTCGATGCATCGAAGTTGAAGTGCGGCTACCCCCCAGGCGAGCTCGAAGGCTTGAGCCAGTTCATCCAGCGCAAGCTGGACATTCGCGTCTACCGGGTGCCGGTGGTCGTCGGCTATTCGTCCGGCGCGTCGCTTGCCTATGTGGCGATGGCGCAAACGCCGATCAATGCATTCGTAGGGGCAATCGGTCTCGGCTTCTGTCCGGAACTCGCGCTAACGAAACCGCTCTGCCGCCAGGGTGCGTTGACGAAGACGCCGGAGTTCGACAAGGACCACTGGCGGCTGTACCCGATCGACAAACTCGTGGCGCCGCTCGAGGTATTGCAGGGTCAAACGGACGAGCTGTGCAAGATTGACGACGTCGAGGCGTTCATGAAGCAGGTCGGCAACGCAAGCGTGACGTCGTTGCCCAAGATCGGACACGGTTTTGCGTCCGTGAACGAGTGGTTTCCGACGTTTGTCACCGTGTATAAAACGCTCGATGCGAAGCGTCCCGTCGAAGCACCGCCGAGCAGCGCGACGCTCGCCGGATTGCCGTTGATAGAACGTCCGGTGGAGGCGAAAGGGAATACG
The DNA here is from genome assembly GCA_031363335.1 of Gammaproteobacteria bacterium. GTDB lineage: Bacteria > Pseudomonadota > Gammaproteobacteria > Pseudomonadales > Azotimanducaceae > DATJGR01. The sequence goes on along the minus strand of JANLUG010000232.1, from coordinate 4,035 downwards.
TTCGTCGTGATGCTCTCGGGCGACGGCGGCTGGTCGACGCTGACGGAGAAGGTGACCACCGAATTGAACGACTCCGGTTACCCGGTCGTCGGCTGGAACATGCTGAAGTACTTCTGGACCGCAAAAACGCCGGAGCATGCGAGTGAAGATCTTGCGACGATCATCCGCTACTTCGCCGACACCTGGCACAAAGATGAAGTGGTTCTCGCGGGCTATTCGATGGGTGCCGACGTCTTGCCGGCGATGGTCAATCGTTTGCCGGCGGCAGAGCAGCAGCGCGTCCGCTCGCTCGTCTTGATGGCGCCGGAGCGCGCCACCGACTTCGAGTTCCATCTCGGCGGCTGGCTGCAACACATCCCCAAGGATGCGCTGCCGATCGCGCCGGAGGTCGAAAGGTTGCCCGACGACGTGCGGATGACGTGTATCTACGGTAGCGACGAGGCGGAGCGTTCGCTCTGCACGCAGCTCGATGCCGGCAAACCGACATTGACGTTGAAGGAACTACCCGGCGCGCATCACTTCGACGGTGACTACGAAGCGCTCGCACGGCTCGTTCGGTAGCGCGACGGCGCGTCCGGCTGCGTCGTCGACGCGGTGGTACGATGAGCGAGGTACGCAGTTTCGAGCACGTCCATTAGCGAGCCGACGATCAACCCGATGGGCACCGACGGATTCGAATTCGTCGAATATGCCGCGCCCGATGCGCAGCTGCTGCGCTCGCTGTTCTCTCGCATGGGCTTTCCCACCGTAGCGCGGCATCGCTCGAAGAACGTCACGCTGCACAAACAGGGCGATATCAATTTCGTGATCAACGCGGAGCCCGACAGCTTCGCACAGCAGTTTGCGAAACTGCATGGTCCGTGCGCATGCGCCATGGCGTTTCGCGTTAAGGACGCGCGCGCGGCGCTGGCTCATGCAGTGCGCGAGGGTGCAACGGTGTGCCCGAGCAACCCCGGGCCGATGGAGCTGAACATCCCCGCGATCGAGGGAATCGGCGGCAGCCGCTTGTATCTCGTGGATCGCTACGGCGACGACACGATTTACGATGTCGATTTTGTATTCGAGGCCGACTGGCAGGACCGGCTGCGCGCGAGCGACACGGGTTTGACCTACATCGATCATCTGACGCACAACGTACAGCGCGGCAACATGGCGACCTGGGCGGGCTTCTACGAGCGCCTGTTCGGATTCCGCGAGGTGCGCTACTTCGATATCGAGGGCAAGGTGACGGGGCTCGTGTCGAAAGCGATGGCGAGCCCATGCGGGAAGATCCGGATACCGCTCAACGAGAGCCAGGACGACGCAAGCCAGGTCGAAGAGTTTCTTAAGGACTACAAGGGCGAAGGGATCCAGCACATCGCGCTCGGCTCGAACGATATTTATCGAAGCGTCGATCTGCTGCAGGCCGCCGGCGTGGCGCTGCAGGACTCACCGGACACGTACTACGACGATGTCGATGCGCGTGTACCCGGACATCAGGAATCGATCGACGCGCTGCGCGCGCGCCGCATTCTGATCGACGGCGCGCCGGCACGCGGCCAAGGCGTGTTGCTGCAGATCTTCACGCGCAACGTCATCGGGCCGATATTTTTCGAGATCATTCAACGCAAAGGCAACGAAGGCTTCGGTGAAGGCAACTTCCGCGCGCTGTTCGAATCGATCGAGCGCGATCAGATCGCGCGCGGCGTGCTCAAGGCCGATTGACTGTCGAATGCGGAGCAGGTCATGACGGAACGTTATCTCAGCGGCTTCGGTAACGAACATCAAAGTGAAGCGCTGGCGGGTACGCTGCCCGTCGGTCAATTCAGCCCGCAGAAGGTCGCGCGCGGACTCTACGCGGAACAGTTCAGCAGCACGGCGTTCACCGCGCCGCGCGCCGCGAACCGCCGCACATGGTTCTATCGCATCCGTCCGTCCGTCACGCGCGGTGCGTTCAAACACACACCGAAGGTGGCGCGCCTCGTGCGCAGCGCGCCGATCACCGAGGTGGTGGCGCCGCCGAATCAACTGCGCTGGAACCCACTGCCGATTCCGATCGAGCCTACCGACTTCATCGAGGGGTTGGTGACGTTCGCTGCCAACGGCGACGTCAGGGCGCAGGTCGGCATGGCGGTGCATTTGTATTCGGCGAACCGGTCGATGGCCGACAGGTTCTTCAGTTGCGCGGATGGTGAACTGTTGATCGTGCCTCAGAGCGGAACGCTGACGCTGCACACGGAGTGTGGAGTGCTCGTTGTGGCGCCTGGTCACGTCGCGGTCGTTCCGCGTGGGCTTGTTTTTGGTGTAGTGCTGAACGACGGATCGGCAAAGGGCTACGTCTGTGAAAACTACGGCACGCCGTTCGAGTTGCCCGAGCGCGGACCCGTGGGCGCGAACGGTTTTGCGAACGATCGCGACTTCGAGTATCCGGTGGCGGCGTACGAGGATCGAGCCGGTGTGTTCGAACTGGTCACGAAGTTCTGTGGCGAATTCTTTACGTCGCGGCTGGAGCATTCGCCGCTTGACGTCGTCGCATGGATCGGCAACTCGGCGCCTTATCGATACGATCTCGCCCGCTTCAATGTCATCAACTCGGTCAGCTTCGATCATCCGGATCCGTCGATATTCACCGTGCTGACATCGGCGTCGGCGACCCCCGGCGTTGCGAATGTCGACTTCGTGATCTTCCCGCCGCGTTGGGCAGTGGCTGAGCATACGTTCCGGCCGCCGTGGTATCACCGCAATGTAATGAGCGAATTCATGGGTCTGGTGCGTGGTGTCTACGATGCGAAGCCGGTCGGCTTCGTACCCGGCGGCGCGAGTCTGCACAATTCGATGGCGCCGCACGGACCGGAGGCTGGGGTGTTCGAACGGGCCAGCTCGGCGCGACTGATACCAGAGCGCCACGACAACGTGCTCGCGATCATGTTCGAGTCGCGCTACGTCATTACGCCCACGCGATATGCGCTCGAAACGCCCGCGCTGCAGGCCGACTATCTCGATTGTTGGCGCGGCATTACATCGAATTTCGTCGCCGACTGATCGCGGCCGACGTCACTCGGCGGCGCAAGCTTCGAGCACTTCGCGTGCAAGTCTGGCGAGTTTGGTGCGCAACCGCTTCGGTTTGATCAGCGTCGCCTCGCGGCCGAGCTCGAGCATCGTGTTCACCGCAATGTGCTCGCGTTCGAGATCGAGCGTCACGCGACTGCGCGCGGTGTGTTCGTCTACGCCGGCGAGCGCGGCCGCATGCCAACCCCCGAAGCGCTCCAGCAGCAAATGTTTGCCGGCCGGCGTCACCCACAGCTCCACGAGATAACGCTTGCCGGGGTCGGCTTCGAAGCGCTTGCACCAGGCTTCCCAGAATCGATGCAGGTCGAACTTCGAGTTGCGCGTGAACACTTCGTTGGTGATAACTGCGTGCTGAATCCGGGCCACGCGAAACACCCGCATGCCGCCGGCGGTGTCGGCGACGAGATACCAGACGTCGACCTTGGCGACCAATGCGTACGGTCTGACGCGGTAAGCCTTTGTGACTCCGTCAGCGCGTTCGTACTCCATCCGGCAGATCTGATCGGCCCACACGGCGGAGCGCAATTGATCGAGGATCGGCGGTGCGGCGGGTGTGCTGAACCATTGGGTCGTGTCGAATAGCAGGCGATGGCGCGCGTGCTGGGCACGCAACTGATGCACCGCCGGAACCGCAGCGGTGATCTTCTGCAATGCAGACGCCAGCGGTTTCTCGAGGCCGAGCCCGCCGACCATCGATGGCGCGCTGACCAATGCCATTGCCTCCGCTTCGAGCGGCGACAGCGCGTTCAGGTGCGTCGCATATCCGGACAGCAGCCGAATGCCGCCCGTGCGGCCGCGGTCCGCATAGACCGGGATGCCGAGGCCGGAGAGGGCATCGACATCGCGCAATACCGTCCGTTTGGACACTTCCAGGCGTCCTGCCAACTGCGCAACCGTGGTCGGACCGTCGTTCTGGAGCAGCAGCATGAGGGCAATCAATCTGTCGGCGCGCACTAATACATGACATAAGATGGCATCTTTGCGTGT
>JANLUG010000189.1:0-1372 GCA_031363335.1 Gammaproteobacteria bacterium | reverse complement strand
AGGAAGTAGATCGTCTGGCCGTTGATGCCCGCGGCGGACACCGTGCCTCTCGGACCATCGATATACCACTGCGACATGTATGAGTGATCTTTGCCGCCGTTCTCGTTACCCCACAGGCTCGGCCGCGGCGTGCTTCCCGCGGCAATCTTCGCGACCACTGCGGCCGGCACGATCTGTTGGCCGTTGTAACGACCTTCCTGCACCATCATCACGGCTAGACGCAACACGTCGCGGGCGGTGATGTTCAGCCCGCCGCCAGAGATGGCCTTACCGTGCGGGTCGGTCGCATAGAACGCGTCGCGCTCCGCCCCGATCTTGCTGAACAGCTTCTGCTCGAACACATGCGCAAAGCCGAGGCCTTCGACTTTCTCGACCACCCAGCCCAGCACTTCGGAATTGGCGGTGACGTAGTGGAAGTCCTGGCCGTGTTCGCCTTTCTTGCGCAACGACGGCAGGAAATCGTACAGCGACGGGAATGCTTTCACGCCCGCAGGCACGGGACGGAATCCCGCGGCGTAGCTGAAATGGTAGATCGTCGAAGCGGGGTCGTCGTAGATCTCCGAGAAATCGATGCCGATCTCCATGTTGAGCAGGTTGCGCAGCGTCGCGCCTTCGTACGCGCTTCCCTTCAGCTCGGGTACGTAGTCGGTGACTTGCTTCGTCTCGTCCAGCTTGCCTTCGGCGATCAGCATTTCCGCAATGAGTCCGGTGAACGACTTCGTTACGGACATCATCATGTGCCGCGTGCGCGCGGTTTCGCCGTTGCGGTAGATCTCCTGGCGCAGCTTGCCGTGCGACCATATTTCCAGCGCATCGATGTGCTGATCTTCGAGGAACTGCGTGAGGTTGCGCTTCTTGCCGGTGTAGTCGGCAAACTCGAACTTGCTGAGATCGTACGTGTCGGTCTCGAATCGAGTTACTGGCCCGGTACCGCGGTCGACTGTCGTCGTGGCTAGAATCGATTCGAGGTGCTGGAACGACCAGGTGTTGTACGGCGCCACCATCCAGTTTTCGAGCGTGATCTGATCGGCGGCAGCGGGCGGTGCGCCGACCATCAGGCCGGAACCCGGCGCCGGTGTCGCGGCATTTACAAAGCCGCACAGGGTCGTCAGGCACAGGGTCGCGAGCAGCGTTCTCATACGTCTCTCCCAGGTCGAAAGGAGCGAGATCATAACGGGTTCGCTTGGCACCGGCATGCATGTTCGCTACCGTGCACATCGGGTCCGAGCGAGCGTGGTGTTGCACGTTTGCGCGCCATATCACTTTGGTTGGCGATACGTCAGGGGGCGAGCGATGAAACTGACCGTCCGACCGCTGACGCCGGAACGCTGGACCGATCTCGAAGCGGTCTTCAACGCGAAGGGCTGTTCCA
>JANLUG010000187.1:0-2351 GCA_031363335.1 Gammaproteobacteria bacterium | reverse complement strand
GCGACCCGAACTACCTGACGTACGGGCCGAAGACGCGGCGAGAGTTCTTCAACCTGCTGCGCAACGGACCGGCATAGCGCCACGCCGATCCGGAAAAACCTAGCCGAAGTACCGGTCTCGAATCCGCGCAACGTACGCGACGAGATTGGTACGGCGCAACGCCGCGTCTTTTGTCGCACTCGCAATCGGCACCAACATGATGTTGGCGAGAATACCGTAGGCCACGGCGTCGATCTCGGTTGGAGTGCTTCCCATCAGATAAGGCTTATCGCCCAGGAAATCCGCGATCGCAGCGATGTCTCTGGCGGCGATGGCGTGAATCTCGTCCGGTGAGTGCAGTCCGATACCGTGCCCTGCCAGCTGACGCCGAACGCCGCGTCTCGCGATCGGGGCGATCAGCCACCGCACCGGCGCCGGAACCAGTCCGAGCACCGTCTGCTGCGTGAGCGGCCAGTTGGCGCCGACCATCCAGCGGTCGAAGACCAAGGTCCAGTAGAGGTTCTCCTCTATGAGCCGTCGCATCGACAGCGCAATGCCCCGCTCCGCGGCGGTGAGACCCGCGTTTGGATTGCAGCCGAAGCGTTGCTCGAGATACTCGATGATGAATCCGGAATCGCCGATCGTTTTGCCTTCGTGCTCAATCCAGGGAAGCTTGCGCTTCGGTCCCTTGAACGGCGTCGCGTCGATGACGGCCTTGTAGGGAATGTCGACGATTCGCAGATACGCCTCGAGCTTCAGCGAGAACGGCCCGATCGTCGGCAATCCCCAAGCACCGGGTATCTGATGGACGATCAGTTCCGACACGACATGCCTCCTGGCTCGGTTTCAGTCAATTCCGGGTCGCGCCGTCGAGTTGCTGTTGCAACTGCACCCACTCCGGATTGTCCGGATCGAGCTCGCGCAGCGAGGCGGCGTACTGCTTGGCCGATTTAACGTCGCCCGCCTGCTGCGAGAAATACACCAGCCCTTGCAACACGTTCCGGTCGTACGGGTTCGTTTTGAGCGCGGTCTTCAGCACGCTGATCGCGTCGGCCTGTTGGCCTGCGTCGTTCAGCGCCACGGCATACACGTAGGCAAACCGCCCGTCGTTCGGCGCGAGTTGCACGGCGGTCTTGAACTCTTCGAGCGCGACGTCGCGCGCTTTCTGTCGCGTCAGCGCCAGCCCGATCGTGTGGTGCAAAACGGCCGAACGCGGGTCTGCCTTCAGACCCTGTCGCAAGATAACCTGCGCATCCACTTCGCGGCCGACCGCGCGGTACACGTCGGCGAGATTCACGTACGCCGCAACGAACAGCGGGTCGATCGTCAGCGCCTGCTGGTATTGCGCAATCGCGGCATCCGCATCGCCGCGCGCGGCCGCGAGGTTGCCCATATTCATGTGCCCCTCGGGACGGTCGAAGTTGTAGGTCTGCGCCGCAATGTACTCGGCGATCACCACGCTGAATCGCGCGCGTTGTTCCATCGTCAGCGACTGCTCCGCCGGACCGGCCAGCGAACGGGCGGCTTCGATGCGCACGGCGAGCACCGCATCATCGAGCACCGGCGGTAGAACACTTCGGCGCAGATCGGGGTCGGCGTTCGCCAGCGCCTCAACGGCTGCCTGGCGCACCGACGCATCGGCGTCCTTCAGCGCGTGAACCACCGCATCGGTGCTTTGCGGCGTGAGCAGACTGGCGAGGCGATCGATGGCGCTGGCGCGGGCGATCGCCGGTTGGGTCGGATCGTTGATCAACGCCACCAATGCGTCGCGCGCGCCGGGGGCGGTGGTTGAACCCGCGTGCAACGCGTGCGCGAAATGCTGGAACCCATCGGGCGCTTTGCCGGTCCACTTCGAAATGGCGTCGGCCGCCCATTGCGGCGTCTTTTTCGCGTGACAGTTCGTACACGCGTTCGGTGTGCCGAGCTGCGCCGACAGATCCGGTCGGGGGATGCGCATCGAATGATCGTGGCGCGGATCGACCACCATGTACGTCGCGGTCGGCATGTGACACGCGGCGCACGCGGCGCCCGGCGTACCCATCGCGTGATGCGTATGCGACGGCGCGTCGTACTTCGTGGGCATGTGGCATTGCGCGCAAACGGCGTTGCCGGTCGCTCTCAGCTTCAGTGAGTGCGGATCGTGGCAGTCCGAACACGTCACGCCCTGCGCGTACATCTTGCTCTGCAGGAACGAACCCCAGTTGTACACCTCGCCGCGCATCTGGCCGTCGTTCCAGTAGAGGTCGTCGTCGAGGCGCACCAGGCGATGCGTATCGAGCGGTGACTTGCCGTGCACGTAGTTGTCGGTCAGTCGGCTGCTGCGCGCATGGCAACGCGCACACGTGTCGATCTCGCGCGTGGTCAGTCGGGGC
>JANLUG010000180.1:0-1343 GCA_031363335.1 Gammaproteobacteria bacterium | reverse complement strand
TCGGCTTGCCGGCTGCGAACAGTTGCTGCTCGCAAGCGAGCTGTTGCGTGTGCCGGTGTACGAAGCAGCCGATGAACGCAGCTTGCGCATCGCGCTGGCGGAATCGTCCGGTAAGTCGCTGGTGATCATCGATACACCCGGCGTCGTTGCGACACATTGCCTGCCCGAGACCATCTGCGACCTGGCCGGGTTCGAAACGTTCCTGGTGCTGCCGGCAACCTTCCACGCGACGACGTTGCGCAGACTCGTCGCGCTGGCGCGGCCGTTGGTGCCGACGGGTGTTCTGCTCAGCCATGTCGACGCGGTCGACGCCGTCGGCGAAGTGCTGTCGATCTGCCGCGCGGAGCAATTGCCGTTCACGTGGGTCGGCGCCGGCGGTGAGATGGCCGATGGACTGGAGAGCGCCACAGCGAGTCTGTTAGTGGATTACGCAACCCGTTCCCTCGCACCGACCTTGGATGCGGAACAGGCCGCGACGGATGCCGATCACCTGTCGGAGTCGAAGCCGGCGGCCAAACCGTCTCGTGGCCGCGAAATCGCAACCGCCTAGTACGTGTAAGGAATCGAGATGAATCACAGTATGAATCCGGTCCAGGTGGTCGCGGTGACCGGAGGCAAGGGCGGTGTCGGTAAGACGAATGTCTCGGTGAACCTGGGTGTTGCGCTGTGCAAGCTCGGTCGCCGCGTAACGCTGCTCGATGCGGACCTCGGCCTTGCGAACGTCGATGTGCTGTTGGGCTTGAAGCCGCGGCGCAACTTGAGCGATGTGCTGGCGGGGCTCACGACGCTGGCTGAGGTCGTGGTGCCGGGGCCGTGTGGCTTGCGAATCGTGCCGGCTGCGTCCGGCACGCAGGCGATGGTGCAACTCGGCCCGCGCGAGCACGCGGGTCTGATTTCGGCTTTCAGCGACATTGCGCACCAGATGGACGTGTTGATCGTCGATACCGCAGCGGGCATCTCCGACGAGGTGATCAGCTTTCTGCTCGCGGCGCAGGAAATCATCGTGGTGGTATGCAATGAGCCGACGTCGATCACCGACGCTTATGCGCTGATCAAGGTGCTGAACTCGCAGTACGGCGTCAAGCGCGTGCGCGTGCTCGCGAACATGGTCCGCGGCGCGCAGGAAGGAAAATCGGTCTTTGCTAAGCTTGTGACGGTGACCGAACGATTCCTGGAGATCACGCTCGAATACGCAGGTTGGATCCCGTTCGACGAACACGTGCGTCGGTCCGTCCAACGGCAACGCTCGGTGGTCGATGCTTATCCGAGCTCAAAGGCTTCGCAGAGTTTTATGGATCTCGCGCGAGAGGTGGATCGTTGGCCGGTCCCATCGGCGCCGCGCG
>JANLUG010000179.1:0-1342 GCA_031363335.1 Gammaproteobacteria bacterium | reverse complement strand
CGGCCGGAAGTGTGGGGTAACGGAACCGAAACGTGGCGCAAGCTCGGGCTACTGGATTTGAAGGAAGAGGCGATTCCCGATATCGACGCGCAGCGCGACAGCTACGAGTTCCTCAGCTGGGATGTCGAGCCGGGCGATTGTCTCGTGCATCACTCGCTCGCCATACACGGCTTGTCCGGCAACGGTTCGTCCACACAACGGCGCCGCGCACTGGCGACGTGCTGGGTCGGCGACGACGCGGTTTATGCGCCGCGACCCTGATCGTTCAACCTGTTGCTCGATGCAACACTGACGCCGGGCAGCCGCTCGGCGGCGACAAATTCCCGCTCGTGGTAGACGCTCGATAATCGTTCTATAAAAGGGGTGGCAGCGCCGTAGCGCTGCCACCGTTCGACTCAGCCGGTAGGTGCTTCGACCTCGGCCAGCCGGTCGCTGATTTTGCGGACGTTCTGAGCCTTAGCGCGCGGTCGCAGCACCATGCTTTCGTGGCTGCGCGAGACGCTGATCTCGTCCCCGAGTTCCCGCATGGTCATCTTTTCGATGTCGGTTTCCGGGCTCAACTGCAAACGCACGTCGCCGTCTTGGATGGTAATCGTGGTCTTCATTTCCGGTCTCTCCAGTACAACGATCCGGTCCGTCCGGATCACTTCTTTGGGGCCGAGGTGATTCTCACCTCGCCCCATCGATGGGCGCTGTAGCGAGAGTGTTGGAAATGTTGGTGACCTGTGTGAACGCCGACACAGTCCGAGGTGGTAGCCTGCAAACCATGATATTCGCCTCGTTAGACCCCGCGGAGTTTCGTCTCGGCCGCCGGCACTTGTTTGCCTATGGCGCTCTGAACGTGCCGTTATCGATCGCCGGCTTGCCACTCGCCATCTATATCCCGTCTTTTTATGCGACCGAACTTGGTATGTCGTTGGCGGCGATCGGCTGGATTCTGATGCTCGCGCGCATATCCGACATCGTCACTGACCCGGTGATCGGCATTCTGTCGGATCGAACACCCGAACGCTGGGGTCGCCGCCGGCTGTGGATGATCTGCGGCATTCCGCTCACCGCGCTCGCGATCTACATGGTGTTTTCACCGAGCGGGCACGTCGGTTTTTTCTACACGTTCTTCTGGATCTCGCTGCTCTATGTCGCGTGGACGATCGTCACGATCCCCTATTCCGCGTGGGGTGCGGAACTGTCGCTCGACTATCGCGAGCGCACGCTGATCACCGGCTGGCGCGAAATGCTGGGCATCATCGGCCAACTGCTGGTGATGGCCCTGCCGGTCGCGTTGCCATGGCTGGCGGTGCTCGGATTTTCCAGTCTCGAGGACACGCGCGGCGACTCGATG
>JANLUG010000177.1:0-1944 GCA_031363335.1 Gammaproteobacteria bacterium | reverse complement strand
ACGCAGCACTCGGATATCCGCCGTACCAGTGGGCGACATTTCCAACAGTTCCGTTCGTTCGACCGCAACTGCGCCTTGCGGATTCGCGCATCGTTCTGATTACCACCGCGGCGCGATTCGATCCGGCGCTCGGTGATCAGGGACCCGGTGCCGCATACAACGCCACGGCGAAGTTCTACTCCGTTTATCGCGCACCCGTCGAGCCGACGCCCGACCTGCGCATCTCGCACATCGCCTACGATCGCAAGCACACAAGCGGCGCCGACCCGAACACGTGGCTTCCGGTGAAAGCTCTTCTGGACGCGGTTTCTCGCGGCCGAGTCGGATCGTTGGCGCGCGAGCTGATCGGTATGCCGACCGACCGTAGCCAGCGCGCCACGCTCGAACGCGACGCGCCCGCCGTGCTATCCGCCTGTCGCAATCAGCAGGCCGATCTTGCGTTGCTGGTTCCGAACTGCCCGGTCTGCCACCAGTCAGTCAGCCTTGTCGCACGCCACCTCGAAGCGAATGGCATCCCGACGGTAGTGATGGGATGCGCGCGCGACATCGTCGAATTCGCCGGCGTCGCGCGATTTCTGTTCAGCGACTTTCCGCTCGGCAATTCCGCCGGAAAGCCGTTCGACGAAGACTCGCAGCGCGACACGCTGGCGCAGGCACTCGACCTGTTCGAAACGGCTACCGGACCGCGCACCACAAGCGTCTCGCCGCAAAGGTGGAGCGCCGATGTGCTCTGGAGAGACGACTACCTGAACATCGAAGTGATGCCGGCCGACGAACTCGCACGACGTCGCACCGAGTTCGCGCAACAAAAGGCTGTGGCTCAAGGCATTCGAGAAGGCACTCGGATCCCCCCTCACTGAGATCGCGCAAGCAAGCGAGGCACGCTATGAAATACGGACTGATCCTCACGCGTTCGGACATCAAGGGGCAGATCGACGCGGCAGTACGCGCGGAGTCCGCCGGATTCGAGTCGGTCTGGACCACCGAGTTCTTCAACGCCAATGGCCTCGTCCGTCTGGCTGCCATCGCAACGGCCACGCAACGCGTGAAACTCGGCACCGGCATCGCCTATGCGTTCATGCGTTCTCCAATGCTCGCCGCGAGCGCCGCGATGGACATCGACGAAATTTCCGGAGGCCGGATGATTCTCGGTCTCGGCAGCGGCACGAAGACGATGAACGAGAACTGGTACTCGATGCCGTTCAACGATCCTCCCGCACCGCGTATCAAGGATGCGATCGGCCTGATCCGCGCCGCGTTCGCGGCGCAAAAGGGCGGCGGCCTGATTTACGACGGCAGTCACTACCACGTGAAGATTCCGCAGTATTCGCGGCCGGGCGCGGCACGCCTCGATATCCCGATCGCGATCGCCGCCGTGAACCGCGGCATGATCCGAGCCGCCGCCAAAGTGGCGAACGGGCTCGTCGGACATCCGATCTACACGCGCAAATACATCGCCGAGTGCGTGGTACCCGAACTCGAAGGCAGCCTGTGCGTATTGTTACCGTACGTGATCACCAGTATTGCCAACGACCCCACCCAGGCGCGCAATGAAGCGCGCATGCAGATCGCGTTCTACTACACGACGCGGCTGTACCACTCAATTCTGAAACCGCATGGCTGGGAAGCGATCGGCGAAACCATTGCCGCCGCATTCCGCAAAGGCGATTTCGCGGCAATGGCGGCAGCCGTACCGGACGAGATGGTCGACGCGATCGCAATCACCGGTCGACCCGACGAAGTCCGCGATCGGCTGAAGCAGTGGCAACCGCTCGCACAGCATGTGCTGCTGTATTCGCCGTCCGTCGGCATCAAACCCGGGCGCGTGGCCGAAAATGTCGACGCGATCATCGATACCTTCGCTACGTAACGAGGTAAGCGCCTCTAGGTGCCCGTTGGGGTTCCCCACGGGCCGAACTCATCGAACCGTCGAATCAAATCCAG
>JANLUG010000168.1:0-1942 GCA_031363335.1 Gammaproteobacteria bacterium | reverse complement strand
CGCGAAGCGACGGGCGCGCGGCCGAACGTTGATATCAAGACGCCGGATGTACGCATCAGCGTGCACCTCGATCGCGACCGCGCGTCGCTCGCGATCGATCTGTCCGGAGAAAGCCTGCACCGCCGCGGCTACCGCCAGGTTCAAGGGCCGGCACCGCTGAAGGAGAATCTCGCCGCCGCGCTGCTGTTGCGCGCCGGTTGGCCGCAGATCGCACGCGATGGCGGCGCGCTGCTCGATCCGATGTGCGGCTCGGGCACATTCGCGATCGAGGCGCTGATGATGGCCGCCGACATCGCCCCCAACCTGGCTCGTCCGTCGTTCGGCTTCGAACGCTGGAAGCAACACGATCCGGCCGTGTGGATTCCGCTGCGCGACGAAGCGCGCGCCCGACGCGACACAGGGTTAGCACGCGTGCCCCTCATCCGCGCAAGCGATCACGACACGCGCGCAGTCGACGCCACGCTGCAAAACGCCGCCGCGGCCGGCTTCGCGCAGCACATCTTGGTCGAGCAGCGTGAGTTGCGCGACATCGCGCCGCCCGCCGCGCGCGGCCTGCTGATCTGCAATCCACCGTATGGCGAGCGCCTGTCCGATGCCGCGTCGCTAGCCGCCCTGTTTACCGAACTCGGCGACGTGCTGCGCAGCCGCTTCGACGGCTGGCGCGCGTGCGTGCTCGCCCCCGATCAGGAACTCGGTTTCCGCACCGGCTTGCGGCTGAAAAAAAAGCACGCCGCCCGCAACGGCGCGATCGAGATCGTGCTGCTGACCTTCGACGTCGCCGCCAACCGCGCGCTCGCGCCGCGCAACAAGTCAACGGACGGTGCCAGGCACCCGCTGTTGACGCTCGACGCCGGCGTCGGCGATTTCTCCAACCGCATCCGCAAGAACCACAAACGTATGGTGCGCTGGGCACGCCAGCACGCAATCACGTGCTATCGCGCCTACGACGCGGACCTGCCCGATTACGCGTTCGCGGTGGACGTTTACCGGAGCGATACCACGTGGCTGCACGTGCAGGAATACGCGCCGCCGGCCGGTATCGATGCCGATCGCGCACAGCTTCGACGGGATTCCGTAGCCGCTGTGTTGCCCGAGCTGTTCGATGTCGATCCCGCGCACGTCGTCATGAAGACGCGCGAGCGCAAACGCGGCAGCGCGCAATACACGCGCCAGGATGATGCCGGTGAATTTCTCCGCATCGACGAAGGCGGCTGCGCGCTGCTCGTCAACCTGCGCGACTACCTCGACACGGGGCTGTTCCTCGATCACCGCAGGCTGCGGATGCGTATCCAGAACGAAAGTCGCGCCAAACGCTTTCTGAACCTCTATGCCTACACCGGCACCGCAACCGTGCACGCGATGCGCGGCGGTGCGGCGAGCACCACGTCGGTGGACCTGTCGAATACGTATCTGAACTGGGCGCTGCGCAACCTCGAACTGAACGCGCGCGATCTGCGCGATCACCGCCTGATCCGTGCCGATTGCAAAGCGTGGCTCGCGGATGCCGCGACGCGCGCCGATCGCTACGACCTGATTCTGCTCGACCCGCCCTCCTTCTCGAATTCGAAGTCGACCGAGGGCGTTCTCGACATCCAGCGCGACCATGTCGAGTTGATCCGCGCCTGTACCGATCTGTTGGCGACCGACGGCGTACTGTACTTTTCGACCAACATGCGCGCCTTCAAACTGGATGAGAGCGCGCTCACGGGCCTCGAACGGGTTAACATCACCGCAGACACCATCGACGAAGATTTTCGCCGCAGCCCGCGTGTCCATCATTGCTGGCGGTTCCGCGCGTCAACTTAGGGAATCTCCGCACAACCTAGTTCGCTGAGGCGCGCTGCGTCAATTTTGGCGTCTTTTGCCTCAAGAGCGATATTTTTGTTCCCCGAGCGGGCTTTCTCTGTGTTCGCCGATCGGATCAGCGAACGGCACAGACACG
>JANLUG010000129.1:0-2082 GCA_031363335.1 Gammaproteobacteria bacterium | reverse complement strand
TGTACAGCGGCGTGCGCTGCGTGGTGTCTTGCCACGGTTCGAGTCTGCCAACGGCGATGCAATGCGGCGTCGCTTTGTCGGATTCGCCCAGCTGCTCGTACACGGTCACGAGCAGCACGTGCGACGCCAACGCCAGAGGATTCGCCGTAGCTTCGCCGAGCGCTGCGAGCACCTGATTGAGATACGGTTCTGCTGCGCGCGGCTTCGCGACGGCCATCTGGTATTTGCCCATCCACAACGCCGCGATCAGTGCGCGTGGATCCGTGGCAGGTACCTGCTTGTGATACTGCCCGTAAGCCGCTTCCAGATAGACCTTCGACTCTTCGATGTTGCCGTCGCGCAATAGATGAATGCCGGCTTCGAGATTCAGGTGCGCCAGAATCAGGTCGTCGGATTTGACGTATCTCCGCGCGACGCCGAGCGCCTGATCGTAGAAGTCCGCACGCATTTTCGCGTCCCAAGCACCGGTCGCGTTCGCGCGTGCCATCAGCGGATCGATCAGATCGCGCGACTCCTTGCCGTAGACGCGCTGATACAGCTCGATCGCTTTGTCGAGTGTCTTGACGGCGTCCTTGCGATGACCCGTCTGCTCGTAGGTTTCGCCGAGATTCAGCGCAAGCGCGGCGGTGTTCGAGTGGCTCTCGCCGTAGATCTGCAACCCCAGCTGATACGCGCGCTCCGCGTACGGCAGCGCTTCCTCGTGCTTGCCCGCGTCGTTGAGTTGCTGGAAGGTCTGGTATGCCTGCGCGAATTCGGCTGTCGCGGCGGGCGGTGGCGGAGACGCATCCGGCGCAGCGTCCAACGCGAATGCATGCGCAGACGTGATCAGAAAGACAGCGGATAGTGTTGCGCGAAGCATCATGGCCCTCGGAGAAGTCGCGTCAGTCTAGGAACGGAAGCGTGCCCCGGCAATTGCCGAGACAGGTTGAACGGAATCGAACGGTGCTAGACTCCGGCGGTCCTGCGGCTGCGAGGGGAGACGATCATGAGCTACGACCTTGTCATCAAAAACGGCACCGTGATCGACGGTTCCGGCGCGCCGCGCTATCGCGCGGATGTGGCGGTCGCAGACGGACGCATCGCTGCGATCGGCCGCGTCGACGGCAAAGCGCGGCAGACGATCGATGCCGACGGTCACGTCGTCACGCCGGGGTTTGTCGATGGACACACGCACATGGATGCGCAGGTGTTCTGGGACCCGATCGGATCGTGCTCGTGCTACCACGGCGTCACCACCGCGGTGATGGGCAACTGCGGCTTCACGCTGGCGCCTTGTAAGTCCGAAGACGCCGACTTCGTATTCCGCAATCTCGAACGCGCAGAAGACATCTCGCGCGACTCGATGCTCGCCGGCATCAAGTGGAGCTGGGAATCGTTCCCAGAGTTTCTCGATACCGTCGACGGATTGCCTAAGGGGATCAACTACGCCGGCTACATGGGTCACTCGGCGCTGCGTACCTATGTAATGGGCGAACGCGCGTTCACCGAAACGGCGAGCGACGACGATCTGAAGAAGATGTGTGCGCTGACGCAGGATGCGCTGAAAGCAGGCGCCATCGGTTTTTCGACATCGCGCACCCACAATCACATCACGGCTGACGAGCGACCGGTGGCGAGTCGCGTCGCGGACTGGCGCGAAGTACGCGCCATCGTCAACGCAATGGGCGAATTGAACGCGGGCATCTTCGAAATTGCCGGCGAAACGCCCGGGCGCGATCCGAAACGTATCCGCGACTACTTCGATCGGTTGAGGGATCTCGCAGTCGAATCGCGCGTGCCGATCACCTTCGGAATGTTCTCGGTGCGCGTCGCGCCCGAGATGTGGCGCCCCTACTACGACCTCGCGGACGAAACTGTGGCGGCCGGCGGACGCATGGCGATTCAGGCGCACTCGCGCGCCTTGAACGTATTGTTGTCGTTCGAAGGCAACACGCCGTTCGACAAGTGGGACGTGTGGAAAGACATCCGCAGCCTGCCGCTTGCAGAACAGAAAGCGAAGCTGCGCGATCCATCGATCAAGCGCGCGCTCGTGGATGTTGCGAGGGCGCCGTACACCGGGCCGCGGGTCGTAGGCGCCGAAGC
>JANLUG010000113.1:0-2419 GCA_031363335.1 Gammaproteobacteria bacterium | reverse complement strand
GAAACGAACGACGACGGGAACGTTCACGCCGACTTCCTTCACCGCGCCGATGATACCGTCGGCAATCGTCACGCAGCTGACGATCCCGCCGAAGATGTTGATCAACACCGCCTTCACGTTGGTATCCGACAGAATGATCTTGAACGCCTCGCCGACCGACTCCTTGTTGGCACCGCCGCCCACGTCGAGAAAGTTCGCCGGCATACCGCCGTGCGTCTTCACGAGGTCCATCGTGCCCATCGCGAGCCCCGCGCCGTTGACCATGCAGCCGATGTTGCCGTCGAGCGCGACGTAGTTGAGATTGAATTTCGCGGCCAGTCCTTCACGCTCGTCTTCCTGGCTGGCGTCATGCATCGCCGCGATGCGCTTCTGCCGGTACAGCGCGTTCCCGTCGATATTGATCTTCGCGTCGAGACAGTGCATGTTGCCGGCCTTTGTCACAACCAGCGGATTCACTTCGAGCAGCGAACAGTCGCACTCATGAAACAGCCGCGATAGATTCACGAACAGGCTTGCGAACTGGTTTACCTGCGGGCCTTTCAACCCGAGTGCGAACGCGATTTCACGACCCTGAAACGGCTGCGCGCCGACAAACGGATCGATGATGGTGCGAATGATTTTCTCAGGCGTTTCCTCTGCGACCTTTTCGATCTCCACGCCGCCTTCGGTCGACGACATGAACACCACACGTCGCGATGCGCGATCGATGACCGCGCTGAGGTACAACTCCCGCTCGATGTCCGTGCAGCTTTCGACATAGATCTTCGTTACGGGCTGACCGTGTTCGTCGGTCTGTATCGTGACCAGACGCTTGCCGAGCCACTTCTTCGCAAACGCCTCGACTTCAGCGGTGGTACTCACCAGCTTCACGCCGCCTGCCTTGCCTCGGCCACCGGCGTGGACCTGGACCTTCACCACCCACCGATCACCACCGATCTTCCTGGCTGCTTCGACAGCGGCCTGCGGCGTATCCACCGCATATCCGGTCGAAACCGGCAGACCATATTCGGCAAACAACTGCTTTGCTTGGTATTCGTGCAGATTCATGTATGTGCTTCCGTTACGTTTTCTTTTTTCGATTGATCGTGTGTATGGCGTGACCGGCCACGCCCAACGCGGCTTCGTGAACCGCCTCTGACAGCGTCGGATGCGCGAACATCGTCAGCGCCAGATCCTCCGCGCTCGCCGAAAACTCCATTGCGATGACCGCTTGCGCGATCAACTCAGACGCTTGAGGGCCGAGAATGTGCACGCCGAGAATCCGATCCGACGCGGCATCGGCAACGATCTTCACCAGCCCCTCGGTATCGGCGGCCGCGAGCGCGCGCCCATTAGCCGAGAAATTGAAGCTGCCGACGTTATACGCCTCGCCGCTGCTCTTGAGTTCCTGCTCGGTCTTGCCCACCCAGGCGACCTCGGGATGCGTATAGATCACCGACGGAATGCAGTCGTAGTTCACCATCGGCTTCTTCCCGGCGATGCGCTCGGCGACCATGACGCCCTCCTCCATTCCCTTGTGCGCAAGCATCGGCCCGCGAACGCTATCGCCCACCGCATAGACCTGAGGCGCATCCGTAGCGCAGACGTCGTTGACGTATAAAAATCCGCGCTCGTCGAGATTCACGCCGCAGTCCGGCGCGAGCAGTCCTTTCGTATAGGGTCGACGACCCACGGCCACGATCAGTTTATCGAATGTGATCTGTTGTTCACCGGACTTGTCCTGGTAGGTCACCGTCACCGACTTACCTTTGACGGACGATCCGGTCACGCGCGCGCCGAGCCGCACGTCGAGCCCCTGCGCTTCGAATATCTTCTTTGCGTCGCGCGCGATGCGCGCGTCGGCAATCGGCAGGAAATCTTCCAGCGCCTCGAGAACTACCACATCGGAGCCGAGACGGTTCCAGACGCTGCCGAGTTCCAGTCCGATTACACCGGCACCAATGACGCCGAGTTTTTTCGGCACTGCGTCGAACGCGAGCGCGCCGGTCGAATCGACCACGATGCCCTCACTCAAGGGCGTCGGCTTGATGTCGACAGGTACCGATCCGGGCGCGAGGATGACGTGCTGCGCTTCGAGAACCTGTGCGGCACCGTCGTTCGGTTGATATTCGACTTTGCGACCGGCCAGCAGCTTTCCCAAACCCGGCAGCCACGCCACGCCGTTGCCCTGGAACAAGGTTGCGACGCCGCCGGTCAGTTTCGCGACGACGGCATTCTTGTGCGCCATCATCTGGCCAATATCCAGTTCGACCTTGCCGGCCTTGATGCCCATCGCCGGTAGCTTCTCGCGCACCTCTACATATTTGTGAGAAGCGTCGAGCAGCGCTTTCGACGGAATACAGCCCCAGTTCAGACACGTTCCGCCGAGCACCGGCTTACCCGCGGTATCCAGCGATTTGTCGATGCAGGCGGTCTTCAG
>JANLUG010000103.1:0-1627 GCA_031363335.1 Gammaproteobacteria bacterium | reverse complement strand
TCTCCCAATCCCAGCGCAGGTTGCACACTTCGCCATCACGACAGCCGGTGTTCACCTTGAAGAGCGCCATCTCGGCCAGGAACGCGGGAAGCTCCCTGAACAACCGATCCTGCTCTTCCCAATCGAGCGGATATGGCTGTCGCCCGTTGCGATCGGGTAACAACCGGATTTTCGGCGCGGCATGCAGCCACGTCAGACCGTACTCGTCGATCCATTCCGACGAGGCCACATTCAGCACGCGGCGGACAATCTTCAGTCCGTGATTGATCGTGCCGACGGCGACCCCATCGGTTCGGCGCTGCATGAGCCAAGGCTGGAGCGTTCCCATGTGCACTCGGTCCAACGTCAAATTGCCGATCCACGGCATCAGATTCCGCAACAAACCAATATCCGTTCGTAGACTGCGTTTGTGCGCGAAATCGACAACGAAGCGGCTTGCTGCGACCTCAAAGGTCCTCGGTGGACGAACTCCGTACACCTTCGCCTGACGAATCTCTTCGAGACGCCGGGTCAGGTACTGCTCCGCTTCGAGGCGGTCACCTGTTCCACAGCTCTCTCGAACTCGCCGGCCACGGACCCTTTTCTCGATGTGCCAGACGCCATTACGGGTAATGAGGCCTGGCGTTCGCTTCTGTCCCATAGTCGTTCTCCTTCGAGCCGACCGGGACGTCCGTTGCGCCGAATATGGTCGTCTGCCCAGTCATCAAGTTCAAGGCGGTCGAAGGCCACGCCCTGATGACCGATCGGGATCTGCGTGAGGTACGGCCGAACCTCGCGGTTGAACCGATTCCGGTCCATGCCGAGATAGCTCGGCGCGTCCCGAAATCGGATGAACCGGGGTGGAAACGGAATTGACGATCGTCGGTTGCTCATTTCTTCTCGCGCCTCCCAACGAGGCCACCGGGGGGCTCGCTGAAGAATGAACTGCCGTCATCAAACTGGAACCGATAAACCTCTCCATGCCTTGACGTGATTTCTCGGCGCTGGAGGGAAACGCGGTTGAAGGGTCAACGTCGGTCCGAAGTCGCGTAAGGCCAACGAAAAAATCCCTCCGCGCACTGACGTGAAAAATTCAAACTCGATGAACGCGGTGGGCTCAGTGAGCCCAAGTACTCCTCGGACAACCGCGCAATCGAAATGCCGCGAATGCGCCCGAACGGGACGGACACCGGTCGCGGCAGGCGTGATGAATTTCATCACGGCTGCACGCGGGCTCACTGAGCCCACTCACCCACTCGACATCGAAGGCCGCGACAATGTGCAATCTTCAGAAGAGAGCGAGTCGAGAACCGATGGCGGCGGAGCGCTCCTCAAAATGCGCGCAGCCGCGACAGCAGATTCACGGGACGAGGCTGTACGCGAGAACGCGCACCGAAGGCGCAGTAACGGCTCGAGCAGGGATCGTGACGGGCGAAGCCCGCCGCGAACCCTGCTACGACCCGAAGGTGCCGTCGTCACTACAAAGCGTAGCCGTGTAGTGACGACGGCCACCCGCCAGTAATTGCGCTGTCCCGCGGCCGGATTTCGAAGTGACACTAGAGTTGTCGCTGCCTAAACTGCCTGCACTGACGATTTATACGCGGCCACTGCGTTTAAAGTGGCAGGTCGATCCAGCCTGGCGTAAGCC
>JANLUG010000088.1:0-3536 GCA_031363335.1 Gammaproteobacteria bacterium | reverse complement strand
GATCTGATCTGGCGATCGACGCGCAGGAGCTGAAGCGGCTGTACCGCGGCATCTCCCGCACAGTCGTGGCGCGCGCACGCGACGGACGCTGGGTCCGATTTCCGGCGCAGGTGCTGCGTTCCCATGTGCTGGCCGATGGCGTGCACGGTGCGTTTACACTGCATATCAGCGACGGTCGGCTGACGGCGATGCGACGCCTCGGTTAGAGCAGGCGGCGAACTTCGGTGGCCGATGGTCCGCCGGGCGTCAGCATCACCACGGCGTCGTCGAATCCGGCTGCTGCAAATTCGCCGAGCATCGCGCGCGTCGCGCCGAGGTCGGTCGATGCGCCCAACTGAATCGTCGAGACGATCGCGCGTCGGCCACCGGCGCCTCGATAGCGTTGCAACGCGCCGATGACTTCCGGCGGCGAGCGATACGCCGCCGATGCGATCCATCCATCGAACGATTGCGCCGCGCGTTCCACACCGGTTCCACCCCAGGCACCTAACAGCAGCGGTGGGCCGCCGCGCACCGCCGGCCACGGTGATAGGTCGACGTCGCCGGAGCTGCCGTCGGCGAATATCCGTCGCAACTCGGCGACGCTCTTCGTGAAATTCCCAAAGCGGTTCGTGTAGTCGCGGTCGAACGCTGCGAAGTCTTTCTGCGTCGATCCTGCGCCGACACCGAACAACAAACGGCCGCCGCATACCTGCATCAACGAGAACACGCGATGCGCGAGATCGACCGGGTGGTACAGGGGCACTTGAATCACCGCGGTGCCGATCTCGACCGTCTCGGTCACGGTCGCGGCGATCGACAACGCAACGAACGGATCGGTGATCGCGAAGCCGCGACCGATCGCCTGCACCGACCACAGGCTGTCGAAGCCTTCCGCTTCGAATGCGCGCGCCTGCTCCGCGAGAAAACGCGGCGATGCGGTGGGCAGCAGCGGACCGAGAAGCGCGCCGAGTTTCATTCGAGATGCTCCACAGGGTGGTTTTGAATTGCCAGATTAGCAGCCATGGGTACACTGGCGCGCCACGATCTGCCACCGGTGTGCCGTGTACGAAACCCTGCGTCGCCTGATGTTCCTGATGTCGGCGGAAACCTCTCACACCGTCGCATTAACGGCATTGCGCATTGCCGAACGTACGGGTCTATCGGAGCGTTACGTCCACGGCATTTATCAACCGACGACGGTGATGGGGCTGAAGTTCCGCAATCGTGTCGGACTCGCCGCCGGGCTCGACAAGGACGCGCGTTGTATTGAAGGCCTGCTTGCGATGGGCTTCGGCTTTATCGAGGTGGGTACCGTGACGCCGCGACCGCAGCCCGGCAATCCGCGCCCCCGCCTGTTCCGGCTGCCGACCGAAGCTGCACTGATCAATCGCATGGGATTCAACAACGACGGCGCCGTCGCAGCGGCCGAACGCGTGCGGCGCGCGCGGCAGCGCCTGGGTCCGACGGCCGGACTCATCGGCATCAACATCGGCAAGAACAAGGACACCGATCTTGCAAACGCGGCCGACGATTATCTGGACGCGTTGGATGTCGTATATGACGTAGCGGACTATGTGACGGTGAACATTTCGTCGCCGAATACCGCAGGATTGAGAGATCTGCAAGAGAGCACGGCGCTGCGTGTGTTGCTGACGGCGTTGAAGAAGCGTCAGACGGAACTGCACGCGGAGCGCGGCCGGTATGTTCCGTTAGCGGCAAAGGTCGCACCGGATCTCGACGACGCATCGATCGATGCGTTGGCCGAGGTGCTGCTCGACGTGGGTGTCGACGGCTGCATCGCGACGAATACGACGATCTCTCGACCGATCCCGGACGGGGTCGAATATCGCAACGAGGCGGGCGGTCTCAGCGGCCGACCGTTGCATCCGCTGGCGGTGGCGTGTGTCGCGCGCCTGGCGCGGTCGCTTGGCGGGCGAATTCCGATCATCGGTGTCGGCGGTATTCACGACATCGCCAGCGCGCGCCGGTTTGTGGATGCAGGCGCCGTGCTGGTGCAGGTGTATTCGGGCTTCATCTACGAAGGCCCAGACTTAGTGCGCGTTGTAGCGCGGGCGCTCGGCGGCTAGCGGATCGTTGTACGAACCAGTACGCTTTCGGCCGGGTGGAGGGGCCGGATCGATGCTAGCCGCGTTCGGGATAACTACCCTAAGCAAATGAAAAATAACAGATAGATCTGCCGGTTTCGATCGGCTCCAGAATGGGGAGAAGCGATGATGAATGGGGGTGATACCGCCTGGGTACTGACGTCGACGGCGTTGGTTCTGTTCATGACGATTCCGGGCCTCGCACTGTTTTATGGCGGGCTCGTCCGCACCAAGAACGTGCTCAGCGTGTTGATGCAATGCTTCGCGATTACTTGCGTCGTATCGCTGCTGTGGCTCGTAGTCGGCTACAGCCTGGCATTCGGTGACGGTAACGGCTTTATCGGCGGCCTCGGCAAGGCGATGTTCGCGGGTGTCGGCGAGGGCACGCTGAAGGGCACCATTCCCGAATCCGCGTTTGCGTTGTTTCAGATGACGTTCGCGATCATCACGCCCGCGCTCGTCGTGGGCGGGTTCGCTGAACGGATGCGCTTTGGCGCGTGTCTGTTGTTCGCGGCGCTCTGGGTTCTCGCGGTGTACGCGCCGGTGTGCCATTGGGTATGGGGCGGCGGCTGGCTGGGCGAACTCGGCGTGAAGGATTTCGCGGGCGGTATCGTCGTTCACATCACGGCCGGTGCCGGCGCGCTGACCGCGGCGCTCGTGCTCGGTTCGCGTCGCGGCTTTCCGCATCAGGTGAGTCCGCCGCACAACATGACGTTGACGGTAGCCGGTGCCGGGATGCTGTGGGTCGGCTGGTTCGGTTTCAACGGCGGCAGCGCGCTGGCGGCGAACGGCGACGCTGCGATGGCGATGCTCGTCACGCACATCTCCGCGTCGGCGGGCGCCTTTGTGTGGTTGGTTGCAGAGTGGATTCGGTTCGGCAAACCGAGCGCGTTGGGCGCGGTCACCGGCATGGTCGCGGGGCTCGGCACCATTACACCCGCTTCCGGATTCGTCGGCCCCGCCGGCGCGCTCGTGATCGGCCTCGCTGCCGGACTGTTGTGCTTCGGTGCGACGAACTTCCTCAAGCGCACGATGCACATCGACGATTCGCTCGACGTGTTCCCGGTACACGGCGTTGGTGGATTGTTGGGGACGTTGCTGACGGGTGTATTTGCGAGCGATGCGCTCGGCTTGTTCAGCGGACAGGACAATATCCAGATCGGCCATCAGGTCGGCGTGCAGGCGATCGGCGCATTCAGCGCACTGATCTATACCGTGATCGTCACGTTCATCATTCTGAAAGTCGTCGGTGCGGTCACTGCATTGCGGGTCAGCGCGGAGGAAGAGACCGAAGGGCTCGACCTCGTGCTCCACAACGAGCGGGGTTACGACCTGTAGTTGGACTCGACCTCGAAAGGGGTCGAGCCGTTCGACTTCGAATGGGGGCGAGCGGTTCGACTTCGATAGGGGTCGAGCGGCGGCGGGTCGGTGCGGCGGACACGCTCAAGC
>JANLUG010000084.1:0-3099 GCA_031363335.1 Gammaproteobacteria bacterium | reverse complement strand
GGCTTGATCGGCCGATGCGCAGGGACGCTGAGCATCGCGCCGTTGGCGTGACGGAAGATCACCTGGCTCCCGCCGGGTCGACGGCAGATCAGACCGGAGGCTTCCGCCACCGACATCCGCGTCTCGATTCGCCAATCCCGGAAATTGGCCCTCATCCGATCGAGCGTTTTCGCGGCTTTTGTCATCTTTTGTGATACTTCGCGCGCGCGGCATGCGGGTGTTCGAGGCGCGCGCCGTTCAGACGCGCGAGGCAAATCGCGAGCGGCTCAAAACACTCGTCTACGCCCAGCTGCCGCCTCAATGAGTCGGTTGTTCCGCCACAAATAGACGCCGGGAGAGAGATCGCATCGTGTCAGCGTATTTTTTCTGAGACCAATCGCATTCGATGGTCAACGATTCCCAGTTGCGTACCGACAGCAATGTCCACAGTAAGTCCGTCGCCTGCTTTGGCGAATAGTGCTGCGACAGCATCTTGTCTTTGCGTAGGGCGTTGATAGCCGCTTCGCAGCCGTGCCGCATCGCGCGCATCCGATCGGCCCATGCCACCGCGGCCGCGTCGTCGGTGTCGCTCATGGTAATGAGCGCTTTGGCGATGCCATGGATTTCCGGGATGTAGCTGGCCCACGCATCAATGTAAGCATCGAGACGCTCGATGCCGGTCGCTGCCGTCCGGCTGGGCACGAGTCTTTCGTCCACGGCCCTAACGACATCAACATGGTGAGTTGATGCAATCAGCAGTTCCGCTCTCGTGCTGAAGTGAAGATAGAGCGCCTGACGGGTAATCCCCGCCCGTTTTGCGATATCCGTCATACGAACACCTCGGCCCTGGCTTGCTTCCAACAGCTCACATGCCGCTTTGAGAATTCGAATTCGGGTTTCGGGGCTATTACTTGACATAGTGTAAAGTCACACGTACCGTTGGCGGCGTCAATTGACACCGTGTCAAGTTACGAGAGTTCAATCGGATGAGGATCCTCAAGATGGCGCCCACCTGGTTTTTGATGCTGTGCGGATTTTCCATCATCGGCTGCGCATTGGTTGCGGGCGTCCTATTAACTTTCTCGGACTTCGTCATGAGGTCGCTGAATGGGGCGCAGACTGCCGCCGGTATCGAGGTCATGCAACTCATCAACCGCGAAGTCTTCAAGACAGTCTTCATGACCCTGGCGGCGGGTCTATTGTTGGTGTCGCCGGTCCAGATGGGTTACGCCTACGTCAACCTGGTCGGCCCGGCTGCGGTCCTGATCATTGCAGGCGGGGCGCTGTATGTCGCCGGCGTCGCAGTGACCCTGGTCGTCAATGTACCGATGAACGAGCGCCTCTCCCGACTGGACTATTCCGGTGCCGACGCGGCCGCTTACTGGGCGAGTACCTATTTTCCTGACTGGACGTTCTGGAACTGGGTTCGGGTCGTCTGCTCCGCGGCAGCGGCGGGATGCTATCTCGTCGCCTGCATCTGGCTGGTTCAGGTGCGGTAGACATCGGATCGACTTCGTATCACACAAGGAAGGCTCCGACGATGCAAAACTCAGCAGTGCTCAAGACCATACTGACCGTCGCCGGGCTGATTGGTGCCGGCGTTGGAGGAGCAATTCTGCTCATACCCGAGGCGTTTCACGCAACGACCGGCATTCGCCTGAGTGGCGATGTGAGTTTGCTCAATGAAATGCGTGCTTCCGGCGGGGCGTTGCTGGCGAGTGGAGTGTTGGTGATGTCGGGCGCCTGGATACCCAAGCTCGCCTTTACGTCCGCCATGGTGGCTTCAATGCTCTACCTGTCTTATGGCTTATCCCGGGTTCTGAGCATGGTCATTGACGGAATGCCGGATCCGGGACTCGTGCAGGTTGCTGGTCTGGAAATCGTCATCGGAACGGTTTGCGTTTTCGCGCTCGCGAAATACCGCAAAAAAGTGGGCCGTGAGACCGTAGCGTAACCGGCCGGATCTATTGCCGTCGCGCCCTACCACATTTGACAAGGTTGTCGCAAAAAGTAGGGACACGGATCCCAATAACGGCGGCGAAGAGAGCCGCCTGCATTTCGCGATTCGCGGATCGATGACCCCGACAGGCGAACAAAGGGGCGCAATCAGAGCTGAATTTCCGCAGGATCGCGAATCGGGCATCACCGCAGCCACTTCTCGCGCAGTCGTTCGCGAGATTCCACAGCTGCATCACTTCAGGGACTAAACCACAATGGCGAACGACCTCATGTCGCCAAACCACCCACGTCGACGGATCCAGCGGCGGCTTCGACCGTTTCATCGTTCGGCAGGCGAACCGAGAGGGTTGTTCCTCGAATACAGGTCGCACCGCGTTCTGGCGATGAAGGGGCTCGATACGCCGCACACGAAACTCCCGAACGAGACCCTCCAAGTGTACACAGTCGTCATCTGGCAATTGTCTTCTCGCTACTCGCCAGTCGGCCCGTCTCGAGGGGCGAATCAAGCGTACGAACGGAAGGGGACGAAGCCGAAACTGTTGATGCTAAGCGACGCACCGCGGCGCGAATCCTCACAAATTCCCCCATGGACGTGGCCAACGGATCTGCACATATTGTGTCGGCACGGTCACAGCGTTCGAGGATTTGTACGAAGGCGTGGGCGAAGCGATAAGCGTCGCCAACGGCACGCCGAATCTCGATGAGGCGCCGGCGTGCTCGACTTCATTGGTTCTGTTCAGAGCCTTTGCCCTTTTGCCGCTTGACCCTTTAGCAAGAACGTCTTTGGGTACTTACCTTCACTGCAGATCTTGAATGTCCCGAAGTCCTTGAACCAAGGACCGTCGGGAGCGTCAGGTTCCGATTCCCGCCATACCTTCAGTTGGTAAAGATCGTCCGCGGTGATCTTTCGCTCGCGCAGTAGATCAAACAGGTGGTCCCGGAGAGCAAGAGGCAGACCAGTCCACTGGATCTTCGGCACTACTCACCGAAAGTCATGCGGGCCAGTTCTTCCTTGAGACGCTTCTGCTCCGCCGGATCTCGAGCATGTGCGAGACGATCGGCCAGTTCGAGAAAACGCGTCCGCTCCTGCTCACGTGCTTCAAGGCCAGCCTCGATGAGTTCGATAATAATGCGGTTTGCGCTCGAATTGTTCGTCTTCAC
>JANLUG010001072.1:0-2872 GCA_031363335.1 Gammaproteobacteria bacterium | reverse complement strand
GGTGTGCAAGGACCCTCTTGCGCCAAGGATGGCGCATGGGAGAGCGCCCTGGGACGGCTTGTGCGTGTCCGCCGCACCGACCCGCCGCCGCTCGACCCCCATCGAAGCCGCGCAGGGCTACCCTTTTTCAGGCGCCAACATTGCCGTCAACGCGCTGACCATTGAGCCGCGCCACAATGCCGCGCCGTGCCCGCCGCAGAATTCGCGATACGTGACGTCGTAACCTTTGCCTTCGAGTAGCGCCTTCATGCGTCTGTTAGGCTCGAGCATCAGCGTCGGGTGTTCCATCAGGCCGATCTCCAACCAGAATCGCAGCGGTAGACGTGGCGAATTGGCGAACTGTTCGATCAGCCATTCCGGTGTGTAGCCGCCTTCGCTGCGAGGCACTTCGATCTTGTAGCCGGGTCCCCACCATAGAGACGCCGCCTGACTGATGACGTTGGCGAACACGTGCGGCAATCGATATCCGAGCCAGATCGATGCGAGGCCGCCGTAGCTTGCGCCGGTCACGTAGTGGTCGTGGCGAGCGTGCGATACGCGGTAGGTGCGGCGCAGCCACGGCAGCACTTCCTCTTCGATGAAGCGCGCGAATGTCTCGTTGCACGGTAGCTCGTCGTTGCGCGACGTGGCGGTCGGGTTGTCGATGAACACGCCGATGACGCTCGTGATGCGTCCGTCGGCCAGGAGATTGTCGAGCATGCGATGGACGGGGATCGACGTCAGGGCGTTGCCGCCGTCGAAGATCACGAGCACTGGGTAGACCCGATCGGTGGTCGCATAGCCGGGCGGCGTGTACACCCAGATGTTGCGCTCGTTACCTAGCAGCGCGCTGGTGAAGGCGTGTTTGTCGATTACGCCGCGCGCAACGTCGGCGCGCTTGTGTGCGGGCGATTCGTCGATCGCGTCGTGCAGCGACAATACGGACGTGACGGCGTCGGGTTCGCCCGCGCCGGCGCGGCTGACGAAACTCTCGCGGCCGTGCGGATCGGGCTGCGGCTTGTGGCTGAGCATGAATGCCTGCAGCGCCGCGAGTTCCTCGGCATTGGCCTTGCCCCAATCGATCAGCGGCATGTCGGGTACGAAGCTGTAGCTGGTGCGGACGTCGTTGCGATAGCGATAGCTCGCGTGACACACGCGGGTGCCCGCGATGCGCGCCATCACGTTGTCGGGTGTGTTGCCGAATCCCGCTTGCACCACCACGTGGTGAGCGTCATCGGGCATCTGCCACACGTACGTGACGAGGCTGTGCTGCGACGATGACGGATCTGCTTCGATCAGCGGTGCGCGGTCGCGCGCGACGTCGCGCCAGAAATCGGCTTCGCGCGCGGGGTTCGTGCGTAGCGCGACCAGCATCGGATGCATGTAATCGGATACGCGTACAGCGGCGGACATCGGCGCATTCCAGTTTCGGTTCGTCGGCAGGGTAAAGTAAGCGGATGAGGAACGCATCGCGATGACGCTCGCCGAACTACTCGACTACTACAGGTCGCCGGGTCCGTTCACCCACCTCGGACATTTTGGTGAGCAGGTCGATGCGATCCCGTTCGATCCGGCGGTCGTTGCGAAAACCGTGCAGGGTCTGCTGATACACGAGGCCTGGGCGCCGGCCTACAAAATCGAGCTTCCCGCCGCGCGCAGCGCAGAGAAGCAACTGCATGGTGCGCGCGCCATGCTCGACTGCGCGGTGCGTCTCGACGATCGGCCGCTGACGGAAGCGCGAGCGCCCGACCGCCGGGTCGTCGGTGTCTGTCGCCACTTCGCGACGCTGTTCGTCGCCATCGCGCGCCGCAAGCAGGTGCCCGCACGCGCGCGCTGCGGTTTCGCCAGTTACTTCGAAGCCGGTAAGAGCTTCGACCATTGGGTTGCCGAGTACTGGGACACGCGACAGGAACGCTGGATTCTTGTGGATGCGCAGATCGACGACGTTCAGGCGCGTCTCGTGAAACCGCAGTTCGACGTGCTCGATGTTCCGCGCGACCGCTTCCTCGTTGCGGGCGATGCGTGGACGCGTTGCCGCAACGGTGCAGCAGACCCGAAGACGTTTGGCGTGGCGGGAACGGAACTGTGGGGATTGACCGAAGTGTTCGGCGACGTGTGGCAGGACCTCGCGGCGCTGCAGAAGATCGAACTGCTGCCGTGGGGCTGGTATGGCCTCGCGAAAGCGGACGGCGCGGCGGAACGACACGCCGAGTTCATCGATCGTATGGCGCGGCTGTCGAGTCGCGCCGACGCGCGCGCGGTCGATGAACTGCAACGCCTGGCGGCCGACGATGTGCGCCTGGTGGTTCCGTCGGAAACGCTCGACGCGATCGAGGCGGCCGAACGGGCTTGAACCGCGCGCCTCAGTCGCGCAGCAACTCGTTGATCGACGTCTTCGAACGTGTGCGTTCGTCGACCGTCTTCACGATCACGGCGCAGTAGAGCGACGGCCGGTCGGTGCCTTGCGGTAACGCACCGGCTACAACGACCGAGTAAGGCGGCACGCGTCCCAGATGAATCTGCCCAGTGGCGCGGTCGACGATCTTCGTCGATGCGCCGATGAACACACCCATGCCGAGCACGGCGCCTTCGCCGACGATCACGCCTTCGGCCACTTCCGATCGCGCGCCGATGAAACAGTTGTCTTCGACGATCACCGGATTCGCCTGCAGCGGTTCGAGCACGCCGCCGATGCCGGTGCCGCCGGAGATATGACAGTTGCGGCCGATCTGCGCGCACGAGCCGACGGTGGCCCACGTGTCGATCATGGTGCCTTCGCCGACGTGCGCACCGACGTTGACGAAACTCGGCATCAGCACTGCATTGCGGCCGATGAACGCCGAATGGCGAACGATCGCCTGCGGCACCGCGCGAAAGCCGGCCCGCACGAAAT
>JANLUG010001070.1:0-13219 GCA_031363335.1 Gammaproteobacteria bacterium | reverse complement strand
CGCTTCGCGTCGGTGACGTTGAGGCCCAGTTCGGACGCCATGAGCCCGCACAGGTGCGCGACTCCTGGGTGATGGTGCAAGGAATCAGATCGCGTGGCTGAAGATTCGTTGGAACCGTTGATTACGCAATGTCCGACCTGCCGGACGCGATTCCGCGTGACCGAATCGCAACTCAACATTGCAGGCGGTCGCGTGCGCTGTGGCGCATGCCTCTCCGTATTCACGGGTCTGGAGCATCTGGTACTTGCGGGTGGGCCCCGGCTGAAACCGGGTGAGAGCGCGAACGAAGCGCTGGATGCGCTGCTCGACGAACTGCGCGCAGACCCGGAGCCGAAACCTGAACACGCGTCCGAACGGGTGCCCGAGCAAGTAGTGGCGCCGGAGCCGCCGAAGCCGCGATCTGATGCTCCCCCGGCGCGCTCACAGGAACGTCGCCGCGCCAGTGGGAAAATGTTGGGAGCCGCGGATCGTCGGCCGACGTCAGTGCGCGAGGAGTCCGCTGACGTGGGCCAGGTCGAACCGATCGACGCCGCGTCGCCTTCAATGTCAAAAGAAGAGGGCATCGCAGCGACGCAGCCCTTAGACGGCGTAGCGTCTCGAAAGGCCCGCCGTTTGAGACTGGCAACCGGGAATGCGACGAAGTCTGAGGATACGCCGGTCGAATCGGCGAGTACCACGGATGCAACCGTGCTCGAGGAGGTGGAGGCCGAGCGCGCGGTCGCGCCGGTGGCGCTCGATCTCACGCCGGAAGACCTGCTGGCAGTGCCGCGGCAACGACGCCGTCGACGTTGGTGGATGCCGTTCGCGGTGCTGATAGGAATCGTCTTACTCACGGCGCAGGTGTTGTATCTGCAATTCGCCGCGTGGGCCAAGAACCCGGACATCCGACCGGTTTACGAATGGTTGTGTCCTCGCTTGCAATGCCAGCTGCCCGTGATGCGGGCGCTCGACGAGATCCGCTCGAAGAATCTCGTCGTGCGCGCCAACCCGGAGGTGCCCGGTGAGTTGATGGTGGACGCGCTGATCGTCAATCAAGCGCGGTTCGAGCAACCGTTTCCAGTGATCGAGTTGCGTTTCTCGTCGATGGACGGCAGGCCGATCGCCGCGCGTCGATTCAAACCCGAGGAGTACCTCGCGGGCGAACTCAAGGGCGCGACGATGTTCGCGCCGTTGACGCCGGTACACATCGCGCTCGCAATCGAAGATCCGGGTACCGATGCAGTGAGCTACTACATCCAGTTTCGCTGAGCGACATTTTTCGAGAGCCCGTCGGCGTTGCGTCTCGCGCATGCGGCGTTATTATGGCTCCCCCTTTTTTTCTACCCGGGTTCTGCGTGGTCGCGATCGGCCCTCACAGGTTGCGTAACGCCGTCGTTCTGGCGCCCATGGCCGGCGTCACCGATGTGCCGTTCCGTGAACTCGCCTGGAACCTCGGCGCAGGGCTCGTCGTGGCGGAGATGACCAGCGTCAACCCGCTGTTGTGGGAGACGCGCACGTCGCGATTGCGGCGTGAAACAGTCGTTGGGGCGAGACCCCGTGTGGTGCAGATTGCCGGCGCAGATCCGGTGTGGATCGCCGCCGCGGCGAAGCGCGAAGCCGACGACGGTGCCGAGATCATCGACGTCAACATGGGATGCCCCGCGAAGAAGGTCTGCAATCAAGCCGCGGGGTCGGCGCTGTTGCGCGACGAAGCGCTGGTTGCACGCATCCTGCGTTCGGCGGTCGACGCAGTGTCGGTGCCGGTCACGGTGAAGATCCGTACCGGTTGGGCGCCCGATCAGCGCAATGGCGTCACCGTTGCGCGCATTGCCGAAGATGTCGGGGTTGCGTCGATCGCGGTGCACGGCCGCACGCGCGCGTGTCGATTCATGGGCGCCGTGGAATACGAGACGATCGCGCAGATCAAGGCGGCCGTTCGTATTCCGGTGTTCGCGAACGGCGACATCACGAATGTTGAGCAGGCGCGCCGAGTGCTCGCGCTCACCGGCGCCGACGGTGTGCTGATCGGGCGCGCCGCGTTGGGCGCGCCTTGGTTGCCGGGCGATGTTGCTGAAGCGCTTTCGACGGGACGACTGCCGCGCGTGCGTTCGAACGCGGAGGTGTTTGCCATCATTGAGCGCCACCTTACGCACCTTCACGACTTCTACGGCGCGGATCAGGGTGTGCGGATCGCGCGCAAACACGTGAAGGCATACCTGCTTCGGTTGGCGATCGATGCGTCGCGGATTCGCGCATTCAACGAGTTGCCGACGCCGCGCGATCAGCAGTCCTTTCTCAGCGACCTCGCCGGAGCAGACGCGTGCATGAGGGCCGCGTGAAGAAGGGCGGGGCGAAGTTGCGCAAGCGCGCCGGTGCCAAGGCCGCGGGTGCGCACTCGCCGTTAGCCAACGGTGCCGCCTTCGTCGACTTCGATGATCGACCGTTGCATCGTTGCGTAGAGAGCGCGCTCAATGCCTACTTCGACGCGCTCGACGGCGAAAATACGTGCGGCTTGTTCGACCTCGTGATGGCCGAAGTGGAACGTCCGATGCTCTCGAGCGTCATGCAGCACGTCGGCGGCAACCAGAGTCGCGCCGCCGAAGTGCTCGGGTTGAGCCGGGGCACGCTGCGCAAGAAGCTTCTTCAGTACGGCCTGCTGGAAGATTGAGACCATGACAGATACGTCGCTGCGTCCGATCCGTCGGGCGCTCCTGAGCGTTTCCGACAAATCCGGAATCGTAGAACTCGCCCGAGCACTGACGGCACGAGATGTAGAGATCCTGTCGACGGGCCACACGCATCTTGCGTTGACCGAAGCGGGCGTGGCCGCGCGCGAAGTGGCGCAATACACCGGGTTTCCCGAAATGATGGACGGCCGGGTGAAGACATTGCATCCGAAGGTACATGGCGGAATTCTCGGACGACGCGGTACGGACGATGGTGTGATGGCGCATCACGGGATCGATCCGATCGACCTCGTAGTGGTCAATCTATATCCATTTGAAGCGACGGTTGCGCGCGCGGACGTGACGGCGGCGGTCGCTGTCGAGAATATCGACATAGGCGGGCCGGCAATGATCCGCTCGGCCGCCAAGAATCATGCAGATGTGCTGGTCATCGTCGAGCCCAACGACTATGCGGAGGTGCGCGCGGCGCTCGATGCCGGCGGCACCGCGTTTGAAATGCGCCATCGGTACGCCGCGAAAGCGTTTGCGCATACGGCTCGATACGATGCGGCGGTGGCATCGTATCTGTTGGGTGCCGATCAGGAATTTCCGGCTCTGCTGAATCTGCAGTTCGACAAGCGCGAGACGATGCGTTATGGCGAGAACCCGCACCAGCGCGCGGCGCTGTACGCCGATCGCAGCGGTGTTTCGAGCGGGACCATCGCGGCGGCGCGGCAGTTGCAAGGCAAGGAGTTGTCGTACAACAACGTCGCCGATACAGACGCAGCGCTCGAATGTGTTCGTGTATTCGACGAACCGGCCTGCGTGATCGTCAAGCATGCGAATCCGTGCGGTGTTGCGATTGGCACTGATCTGCGTTCGGCGTATGAGCGGGCCTACGCGACCGATCCGACGTCGGCGTATGGCGGCATCATCGCATTCAATCGAGCGCTCGACGCCGCCACGCTCGAAGCGATCATCGCGCGGCAGTTTTTCGAAGTGGTGGTCGCGCCGGAGATCGACGCAGGCGCCATCGCAGTAGCGAAGCGCCGAAAGAACGTGCGCCTGCTTGCGTGCGGAGCATTCGAGGCGCCGACGCGCGGGTACGAGTTGAAGCGCGTCGGCGGCGGATTGCTCGTGCAGACGCCTGATGAGCAGTGTCTGAACGACGCTGCGCTGAAGGTGGTGACGCGCCGCGCGCCGACCGAACTGGAAATGTCCGATCTGTTGTTTGCGTGGAAAGTCGCCTGGTTCGTCAAATCGAATGCGATCGTCTACGCGAAAAACGGCAGCACGATAGGCGTCGGCGCCGGCCAGATGAGTCGCGTCGTGAGCGCGCGAATCGCGGCGTTGAAGGCCGCCGACGAAGGTCTCGACGTGCCGGGATCGGTGATGGCTTCGGATGCGTTCTTTCCGTTCCGCGACGGCATCGATGCGGCTGCGAGCGCGGGCGTCACCGCGGTGATCCAGCCTGGTGGGTCCGTGCGCGACGACGAGGTGATCGCGGCGGCCGATGAGCATGGTCTTGCGATGGTATTCACGGGCGTGCGCCACTTTCGCCACTGACGGAACCTGTCGATGAAAATTCTGATCGTAGGCGGCGGTGGCCGCGAGCATGCATTGGCGTGGAAGGCAGCGCAGAGCGCGCGCATCTCACGGGTATACGTCGCGCCTGGGAATGCCGGTACCGCGCGTGAACCGAAGGTCGAGAACGTCGCGATAGACGTGCTCGATTTTGCCGGACTGTGCGACTTTGTTCGCAAGCAAGGCATCGGCTTCACGATCGTCGGCCCGGAAGTGCCGCTGGTAGCCGGAATACGCGATTACTTCGACGCCGAAGGTCTGCCGTGCTTCGGTCCTTCGCGCGCGGCCGCGCAACTCGAGGGATCGAAAGCATTCACGAAATCGTTTCTCGAACGTCATCGAATTCCGACGGCGGCGTATCGCACCTTCACCGAATTGTCGGAGGCGGAGACATACATCCGCGAGCACGGCGTTCCGATCGTCGTAAAGGCGGATGGACTGGCGGCGGGCAAAGGCGTTGTCGTTGCACGCACCTTGGACGAGGCGTTGGGAGCTGTTCGCGAGATGCTGGCTGGAAATGCGTTCGGCGAGGCCGGTCACACCGTCGTTGTAGAAGATTGTCTCGTCGGCGAAGAAGCGAGCTTCATCTGCATTGCAGACGGGCGTCGCGCGGTACCGTTCGCGAGTTCCCAGGATCACAAAACGCGTGACGACGGCGACCGAGGACCGAATACCGGCGGCATGGGCGCGTACTCGCCTGCGCCCGTCGTTACACCCGCCATCCACGATCGGATCATGGCGGAAGTGATTCGCCCTGCGGTCGACGGCATGGCCGCGGACGGCGTTCCGTATGTCGGGTTTCTGTACGCGGGCGTGATGATCGCGCCGGACGGCACACCGAACGTCATCGAGTTCAATTGCCGCTTCGGCGATCCGGAGGCACAACCGATTCTGATGCGTCTCGAGTCGGATATCGTCGAATTGTGCGAGGCGGCGCTGGCGGGTCGGCTCGACGGGGTGCAGCTGAAGTGGGATCCGCGCGTCGCGCTTGCCGTGGTGGTAGCGGCGGGCGGTTATCCCGTCAGTTATGCGAAGGGCGATCCGATCGACGGACTCGACGCAGCAGTCGGATCGGATGTGAAAGTCTTCCACGCCGGCACGCGGATGGCCGGCGATCGCATCGTGACCGACGGCGGGCGTGTGTTGACGGTCGTCGGCTTGGGCGCCGACGTGGTGATCGCGCAGCGGCGTGCCTACGAGGCACTGGAGCACGTCCGGTTCTCGAAAATCTACTATCGGCGCGACATCGGCTATCGCGCGGTCGCGCGGCAACACGCCCACAGCTGACCTCGTCGATCGCGCACGAGGCGATCAGCGCGCGGCCGCTGCGAGACCGGAGCGCGCGTTGGATACTCGACGCATGCTGGCTCGTATGTTGCGTCGATTCGAACCCTTTTCCACGCTGGAGTGGACGACGCTGTGCAGCGTTGCGCGGCACGCACGGTTGCTGCGATTCGCGGCGCAACGCACGCTTTCGCCGAATCGTCGCAAGCATCACGGCAGTTGTTATCTGGTGAAGGGCGTGGTGCGGCGCCGCGACAAGGAAGGTCGTAGTCAACAGATCGCCGATCAGGACACGGCCGCGCGGCAGGCGCTGCTCATTGCGGGCGACGGCACTTCGCTCGAAACGTTAGGCGCCGTAACGCTGTTGTGGATCGACGTCGACCCGGTGGCGTTCATGCTCGGGGCGGATACGGCAGGATATGCGGTCGAGCGTATCGACGCGGCTCCTGATGGTCATTGGATGCATCGCTTTCTCGGCCCCGGACTGGTCGAGTATCTGACGCCGAGCGCGCTGCAATCGGTCTTTCGCGCCTTCGAGCCGCTGGCCGTGAGCGCCGGTGCGGCGGTCGTGAAGGAAGGCGAGTCGGCCGACATGTTCTTCGTGCTCGCCAACGGAGCAGCGGAGGTGCGCCGCCGCGACCGCCGACTCGTTGCACTGATGCCGGGCGATTCGTTCGGCGCCGACGCGCTCGTCAGCGGCGAGCGGCGTAACGCAAGCGTGATCATGCTGTCGGATGGTCGGGTGATGTCGCTGCCGGCAGAGAGGTTTCGACGTCTGGTAGGCGAGCGCCTGGTGCAATGGGTCGACGCCGCGCCGTCGGCGCATGCGATCGATCTGTCGGTGCGCCCCCGCGGGCCTGACGCCCTGCGCGTGCTGGCAGGCGAACTGGATCTCGGCGCGACGTACGTCTTCGATGGTGCGGCCGAAGGGGACAGGGCCCTGGCAGCTTTTCTCGCCACGCAACGCGGCATAAGAGCTTTTGCGCGACGCGGGTCGCGGCAAGCGGAGTGAGTCAAGCCGGGACGGTGCGGTCCTTTGCCCACGCGCGAAGCGCTTGCACGGAGTCTGCACGCAGCACAGACATCGGGTAGGTCCGATTGATCGCGCCGAGCACGTCTTCAGTCGTCACCGTTGCCTGGTGCGAAGCGGACAGGTAGCGAGCGGATACGATCGCCTCCTCTATTTCGGCGCCGGTGAAGCCGTCGCTCTGCTCAGCGAGTTGGTCGAGATCGAACGATTTCGGATCCATCTCTCGCTTCGCAAGGTGAATCCTGAAGATCTCTTTGCGCGTCGTGAGATCGGGCAGGTCGACGAAGAAGATTTCATCCATGCGTCCTTTTCGAACGAGTTCCGGTGGCAACTCAGTGATGTCGTTGGAGGTAGCAACGATGAACACCGGTTTTTTGTTCTCGGCCATCCACGTCAACATCGTCGCGAGCACGCGCTTCGACGTCGCGTTGTCGGAATCACCGGTGGCGATGCCTTTCTCGATCTCGTCGAGCCATAGCACGCAAGGTGACATCAATTCGGCTTGCCGCAGCGAGTTGCGCAGGTTGCGTTCCGTCTCGCCGAAATATTTGTTGTACAGCGTGCCGAAGTCGAGGCGCAGCAATGGCACGCCGAACAATCCAGCCACGGACTTCGCGGCGAGGCTCTTGCCGCTGCCCTGTACGCCTAGCAATAACAGCCCCTTCGGACGATCGGTACCTTCAGGCTTGATGAATTCGTGCTGCCGCAAACGCAACCAGTCTTTGAGATTCGTCAGTCCAGCGACGTTCGCGAACGACTGCGTGTCGTACTCGTAGTGCAGCACGCCTTCCGTATCGAGCAGTTCGAACTTCAGCTTGTTGATCTCGGGAATGTCGCTGTCGCTGATGACGCCGTCCGCGAACACTGCGCGGCGGATCAGTATCTGCGCGTCGGAATGCGTTACGCCGCGCAGGTTGGCGATCAACTTGTCGAGCGTCTTGTTGTCGGTAGTGACCTTGCGGCCTTTGTGAAGGCGCGCCCACTCCTGCGCCTGCTTGCGCAACATCGCGAGCAGCTCGTCGTCGCTCGGCAAACGCAGATTGAATGTTGCCGTCAGCCGCCCGAGTTCCTGTGGAATCGTCAGCGCGTGACTCACCAGAACGAGCGTGTTGCCGAGACGCTCGTAATCGAGCGCGATGTCTTTGATGTAGCGGATCGTCTTCGGTTCGTTCGGCAGGTACGGATGGATGTCGCACAGCGCATAGAGCGCCGGACCGGGCGTCGAACCGATGTGAATCAATGCTTTGTTCGGATCGCACAACGCGGCGTCGCTCGATCCCTCGTTGACCAGTTCGGCGCGCCGCAAGCCGCGCGTCGCGGACCACTCGCTGAACGGCAGGCCGCGCTGCATGGCGAACTGCAGCAGCAGCGCGAGCACGCGCCGCTCATCCGGCGATTCGATGACGACGATCGGAATCCTCGCATCGAGAATCAGTCCTAGATCCCTGGTATCGCTCACGCGCGCCTCCTTGCTTTCACGCCCCAACCTGATCCGCTAGAGTGACCTGGCCCATTCAAGGATAGCCAGTGAAGCCGGACTGTCTCTTCTGCAGGATCGTCGCGCGACAGCTGCCGTGTGAGGTCGTTTACGAGGACGAAGGCGTGCTCGCTTTCAACGACATCAACCCGCAGGCGCCGACGCACGTGCTCATTATTCCGAAACAGCACGTCGCCACTGTGAACGACGTAGCAGATGCCGATGCGGCCGTGTTCTCGACGCTTGTGCTGCGGGCGCGCGCCATCGCCGCCGACGTTGGTATTGCAACGCCCGGCTATCGGCTGCTGTTCAACTGCAACGCCGCCGGCGGGCAGACGGTGTATCACCTGCACCTGCATCTGCTCGGTGGACGGCAGCTCAAGGCCTTGGGTTGATGGCTGCTCATTCATTGCTCGATTTTGCGGTAATTGCAGCCGATCGCGTGCTGAAGACGCTCGCTGGCCAGCATGTACCGGAACGCAGTTCGCCGGCGGAATCGATTCCGTCTGCGGCGCTTCCGGAAGACCAGCGTGCGCACGCCGCCGGGCTGATGCGAGTCAACCATGCGGGGGAGGTCTGCGCGCAGGCGTTATATGAGGGACAAGCGCTGGTGGCGCGCGATGCGCGTGTGCGCGATGCGCTGCTTGCGGCCGCGCGCGAGGAGGAAGATCACCTTGCATGGTGCGGCGAGCGTCTGCGCGAACTCGACAGCCGTCCGAGTCTGCTGAATCCGCTGTGGTACGGCATGTCGTTTGCGTTGGGCGCGGCGACCGGTCTGATGGGTGACAAAATCAGCCTCGGATTCGTCGCGGCCACTGAAGATCAGGTCTGTCGACACCTCGATCGACACATGCAGGATCTGCCGGCCGATGACGAACGCAGCCGCGCCATCGTGTCGCAGATGCGTGATGACGAAGCGCGCCACGGTACTGCGGCGCTCGAAGCCGGCGGCACGGACTTCCCGCAGCCGGTCAAGGATGTGATGACGATCGTGTCCGGTGTGATGACGGCGACGGCGTATCGCGTCTAAGCGTCGGCTTCCGCGATCTCGAAATCGTGAGTGATTGCGACGCCGCCTTTCTGCAGCATCAGCGTCGCAGAGCAGTATTTCGTCGCCGACAGCTCGATCGCGCGTTCGACCTGCTTCGATTTGAGGTTTCTGCCGGTCACGACGAAGTGGATGTGGATCGACGTGAACACAGCGGGGATGGTGGTCGCGCGCTCCGCGGTTAACTGCGTCACACAATCGGTGACGTCCTGACGAGATTTCTTCAGGATGTCGATCACGTCAATCGATGTACAGCCACCCAGTCCCATCAGTACCATTTCCATTGGCCTCGCACCGAGGTTCTTTCCACCATGATCGGGTGGTCCGTCGATGATGAGTGTGTGGCCGCTGTCCGATTTAGCAATGAACTGCCCGTCTTTCATCCACAGAATGCTGGCTTTCATTGCGGTCTCATCGAGTGATTCGTGACGGTCTAAGAGGAAACGATGTTAACTCTGACCGTTCGGTCCCCGAAACTGTGCCACTCGTCGTGCGAAGCTCGTCTACCTGTTCACGCCTGTGCCAGAGTTCAATTCGACAGGCACGTCACGAAGAAGGAGCGATGGAAATGCTAGCAGTGAAAAGTACTCAGCCAATGGGCGTGATGCAAAAGCGTCCCGTGGTTAAGGGGTATCAGACCACGATGATGAACACGGACAGTTCAGAGAATACTCACCTGGAAGCGTTTCTCGCTGCGGCGCATCGCCGGAAGTATCCGGCGAAGAGCACGCTGATTTACGCGGGCGATAAGTCGGATTCGATCTACTACATCATGAAAGGCTCTGTGACTGTGCTCGTCGAAGACGAGTCCGGCCGCGAGATCATCGTGGCGTATCTCAACAAAGGCGACTTCTTCGGCGAAATGCCGCTGTTCTTCGACGACAGCTCGCGTTCTGCGTGGGTGAAAGCGAAGACCGAGTGCGAAGTGGCCGAACTGTCGTACGCGAAGTTCAAGGAACTCGCCGAGAAGCATACCGAACTGCTTTATGCAGTCGGTCGGCAGATGGCGGAACGTCTTCGCAAGACGACCCAGAAAGTCAGTGACCTCGCATTCCTCGACGTAACGGGGCGCGTCGCGCGCACGTTGCTCGATCTCACCCGTCAGCCCGATGCGATGACGCATCCCGACGGCATGCAGATCAAGATTACGCGTCAGGAGATCGGCCGCATCGTCGGCTGCTCACGCGAAATGGTCGGTCGTGTACTGAAGACGCTGGTCGATCAAGGTCTCGTCTCGGTCAAAGGCAAGACGATGGTGGTGTACGGCACCCGCTGATCGCTTCGAGTTCGAACTGGCGGAAAGGAACTCCGCCACGTCGTGCGGTCAGGTTGACGCAACGACAGGACACCGCAGATGGCCAGGATGGCCAGGGTGTCCGAAAAAGCCCGCTTTGCTGGCTTTTTCTTTTTCGGGAAGACAGCGACGTACGAAGACAGCTACGGATCGAGCAGCGCGACGATCCGGTTAGCCGCTTCGGTGGGTTGGCATTTGCTCGTATCGATCTTCACCGCGGGCGTCGGCATCGTGCGGAACTGAAACGCACCCTGATCGCGAAGCCGTCGATACTCGGCCAGCGATGCGAGTTTGCCGATCGAGCGCCGATCTTCATTTTCGATGCGCGCTTCGATCGTTTCCTCGGGACAGGTCAATTCCACGAACATCACTTCGCCGCCGAGTCGTTCGATGACGACGCAGGCGTGTGAGATGAACGAACTGCGAATCGCTGCCTGCGGTTTGAACGTGAAGACCAATGAGCGATTCGCGTGAACGGCCTCGCGCAGCACTTCGGTCCAGGACCATTCGCGAATTCGTGTGTAGGCGCGCATGCCGGGATCGAAGACGCTTTTGACCAGATTGACCGCCAAATGATCGGGAAAAAGTCGAAAGCCGGTCATCGACGCGACTTCACTGGCGATCGTCAACTTACCTGAGGCCGTAGGACCGAAGATGAAGACGACCTGCAAATGACCGCTCCGCGTCGTGAATTTGAGGTTTTGCGGCGAACCGGCCGCCGTGAAAGCGGCGCTATCGTGCCGTCGCAACAGGTCAAACGCAACGCCGATTCACCGCGGCGCAGCGGGCTCCGGATTGCCGGTCTCGACGTAGCGCTGTAAGCGTTCGAGCTGGCCGAGTTGCACCTGGTCGACCGGAACCGCAAGGCCGTCGAGACCTTCGGGTGAATAGCCGCCGACCGCATAGCGATATTGCAGGCGCGTCGCGTGGTCGGGAGCGTCGCTGAGACTGAACGTCATGCTGCCGCTGACCGCCATCGCCTGGAGTGGCCCCAGTCCACCGAGCATTCGTAGCGTAGTATCGCGTTGCACGAACACGACGGTCATGTGCGCCACACCGCCGTCGTTCAGGCGTTCACAGAAACATCCGCCGGGACGTGCATCGATCGAAAAATTTGTGGAACTTCCTGAGTACGAATGCTGCGGGTCCCACCAACGACCCACTTCATTTGTCAGCGCCTCGAATACGCGTGCGCGTGGCGCTGCGATCGTCAGCGCGTGTTCGGAAACGAAGCCCCCGGCGGAGCTCGCCGTGACGTCGGCATTTGCGAGCGGCGACATTGAGATCAACACCAGAATGACGATTGTCGAGATGTGCATCACGGGCTCCGTTGGCGAGGCGCAGTGATGGTCGCGTAAGCGAAACGATGCGTCAAAGTCGGACTGCGTATGGCCGTTGCGCGAAGGAGCGGCGCCGGTCTCCTTGAGCGTCATTGCAGTGCGTGTGAAGCTGCGCGCTTGATGGATGACTTGGATCTTCGATGTCGAACGAACGCAGCGGTACCGGTTCAAACATTCAGTACCCTTGGGGACGCGGTTGGGATTGGGTGAACCAGGGCATCGAGATGTTTCTGGCGGCGCCGGGCATCTGGATACTGCTGTTGATATTCCAACTCATCGTCGGCATCGGAATTTCGGCGTGGCCCACGCCCGATGGATTCGGCGGCGCCGTGGCCGATCTCTCGCTCGAACTGGTCGGCGTCGTTCTGAACGTGTTCTTCGACGCGGGCTTATTGCTCGGGTGTGAGTCCATGCGGCGCGGCGAGAGACTTCGGGTCAGCACCCTCTTGGCGGCGTTCCGGCATCCCGCAGCTCCGGCACTGCTGCTGCTCGGATTCGTTCAGATCGTCGCGTGGATCGCCCTGGCTGTACTCGCAGTAGGTCTCGTAGCCATGGTGCTGGTAACTCAGCAACCGCTCATGGATGTCGGGGCTGACGCGCTTGTGGGGGCCGTGTTGCGATCGCTGGGAAGCGCGTTCGCCATTGTTCTTGTTGTTCTGACGCTTGCCCTGCTGTTCGCGATGGCGTTGTGGATGGCCGTGCCGCTCGTGTTGTTCCGTGGCTTTACGCCCTCGCAGGCTCTGGTCGCGAGCTTCAACGCGAACTTTCGAAATGTCCGCGCGCTGACGATCTATGGTCTTGGCATGGCCGGGTTGGCGATCATTGCCGCGTTGCCGCTGCTGCTGGGATTCCTCATCTGGATTCCGCTCACGACGACGTCGCGGTACGCGGCGTTTCGCGATCTGTTTCCGGCCGAGGATCCTGCGTCGGTGTCTTAGTCGAAGAACAGTTTGCGAAGCGCGGCGCCGGGATCGGATTCGCGCATGAATGCTTCACCGACGAGGAATGCGTTGACGCCGTGAGAGCGCATCTGCGCAACCTGCGCGCGCTCCTGGATGCCGCTCTCCGTCACCACAATAGTGTCGTTGGGAACGCGGTCCAACAGATCGTATGTCGTTGCCAGACGTGTGTCGAAGGTGCGCAGATCGCGATTGTTGATTCCGATGAGTTTCGGCATCAGTTCCAGGGCGCGATCCAGCTCGGCTCGATCATGCACCTCCACCAGAATGTCGAGGCCGAGATCCAGTGCGGTTGCGTAGTAGTCGCGCAGCTGCGTCGCGTCCAAGGCCGCAGCGATCAGCAGGATGCAATCCGCCCCGAGCGCACGCGCTTCAAAGATCTGGTATGGATCGACGACGAAATCCTTGCGCAATACCGGCACCGACGTTGCCGCGCGTGCGTTGACGAGATACTGATCGCGACCCTGAAAAAACGCCTCATCTGTGAGGACCGAGAGGCACGCCGCGCCGGCCGCGGCATAGCTGCGCGCGATCTCCGTCGGGTCGAAGTGTTCGCGA